>JAJAYN010000275.1 GCA_026786225.1 Burkholderiales bacterium
AGGTCCGCCGTTGCGGGGCTCTTTCGCAACCCTGCTGGCGACCGATGACGCGCAGCTTGTAGAGCGCGCCATGGTGTTGTATCGAGAGCGCTTTGCCGACACTGGCCTGTTTGAAAACACTTTGTACGACGGCGTGCCGGAAATGCTTGCTGCGTTGAAAGCGCAGAAGCATCGCTTGATTCTTGCCACGGCCAAGCCCCATGTCTATGCGCGTCGTATCCTCGACCATTTCGGCATACTCGCGCCCTTCGATGCAATCTACGGCAGCGAGCTCGACGGCACGCGCCAGCATAAAGTTGACCTGCTCGCATACCTGCTTTTATGTGAAGGCATCGCGCCGGAAACCGCCGTGATGGTGGGCGACCGGCATCACGACATTGATGCGGCACACGCCAATGGATGTCTGGCCATCGGCGTGACTTACGGCTACGGCAGCGCTGAAGAATTGGCGCATGCCAACCTGCGATGCGATTCTCCACTTGGTATCGTCGATAGCATCGCCACGGTCAGCTTGTAAGCCGCTGCAGAACAATCCATGCCGAATTGGTGCCCCCGCGTATTTCGGGCACCATAAATGTGCGCGTCTCTAAACGTTGAAGCTTATCCGGTATGTGTCATCGTGCGTCGCGCGTCCGCATGGCATACAACTTGCTGCTGTACTTGCGACCAAGCCAACGCGGCACGCGGTAATATAATCAGCAGCACCATTGGAAATGCCACCAAAAACCGAGAGGAAAATCATGGATCGTCGTAAATTTCTGAGCCGCGCGGCTGTCGCTGGCGGCACGCTCTCCGCTGCCGCCGCAACACAGGCCATCGCGCAGGCACCCGCATTGCCGAACATCAAATGGCGTTGTGCGTCGAGTTTCCCCAAGAGTCTGGACACAATTTATGGCGGCGCGGAAGTGCTGTCGAAGCGCTTGAACGCAATCACCGGCGGCAAGTTCCAGATTCAGGTTTTCGCAGCAGGCGAGATTGTTCCTGCGTTCAGCACGGTGGACGCGGTGCAAAACGGCACCGTCGAGTGTACGCATACTGCCAGCTATTATTTCGTCGGCAAGAACAAAGCGTTTGCCTTCGATACCACGCTGCCCTTTGGCCTCAACCAACGCCAGCAGAATGCCTGGATTTATTACGGCGGCGGCCTGCAGCTGGTGCGCGAGTTCTTCAAAGATTACAACATCATCTCGTTCCCCGGTGGCAATACCGGCGTACAAATGGGTGGATGGTGGCGCAAGGAAGTGAAGACCGTTGCCGATTTGAAAGGCATCAAATTCCGTATCGCCGGACTGGGTGGTGACGTGCTGGCCAGGCTAGGTGTGATCCCGCAGCAAATTCCCGGCGGCGATATTTATCCAGCACTCGAAAAAGGCACCATCGACGGTGCGGAGTGGGTAGGTCCGTACGACGATGAGAAACTCGGCTTCTACAAAGTGGTCAAGAATTTTTACTACCCCGGCTGGTGGGAAAGCAATTCGATGTACTCCTTTTTCGTCAACACAAAGGAATGGGAGAAGCTGCCGAAGGAATATCAGGCCGCATTCGAAGCGGCAGCCTACGAAGCCAATCTGGACATGATGGCCTCGTACGACTTCAAGAATCCGATCGCGCTGCGCAGCCTCGTCGGCAAGGGTGTGCAACTACGTTCATTCTCCAGCGAGATCATGAAGGCGGCGCAAACGGCGGCGTTCGGGTTGTTCGAAGAAGAGGCCGACAAGAATCCGGCCTTCAAGAAAATGTACGTGCCATGGCTGAAATTCCGCGAGGACATCAACCTCTGGCATCGTGTGGCCGAGCAGACTTATTCAACGTTCGCGGCGGCGAATCCGCCACCGGTGAAGAAGTAACTAGGCTTCTTGATTAGAAAAACGCCCGCGATATGCGGGCGTTTTTTATCTACTGAACACGGAGTTGGGAGTGGTCGATCATCTTCGCGCAGGTCGTCGCAGGCCTGAACTCTCCCTCGCCCCTTGTGGGAGAGGGATCAAGGGGGAGGGGGAAGTTTCGAATGCTCTGCACGCTGATTGGAATTCAAATATTCAGCGCTGCTCTCTTACCCAAATCCATCCCTCCTTTTTCGCCCGCTCCATCTCGTCCGCGCGCGGCGTTCGGCAAATGCCGTTAACAAAGTCAAGTGCAGCCAACATGCAAAGGCAGGCGTCAAAAACGTCTGCCTTCAACGAGACATATTGATCAAGCCCCGGAATTTCTCCACGCACAGCGTGCGCGATTTCTTCACGTACAGGGCGTTGGTCGGGCTCTTTATATCCTCCTGCCGGCGCGCCGTGCATTTTTAGCGTCGCGGCGGGGTAAACCTCGATGGTGCCGGCACACTGGCTCTGTGCCGACCAGAGTAATGGCAACGCCAGCCCCGATCTATCACGCAGCTGATTCAATACTGCCAACGCGGTATGCGCTGCGCGGGCGATCTTGTCCGCGACAATTTCAAGCGGCGTCTTGCCGGTTATTTCTCTCGCAACCGTGTCTGTGTGGCGGCGGAACAAAGCATTCTTTTCAACGCTGAGCCTGTCTCCGGCAAGGTGGGAAAAAAGCGATTCACCGAGCGGAGCGGGCCAGCCG
>JAJAYN010000276.1 GCA_026786225.1 Burkholderiales bacterium
AACGGAGAACACCATGTTGGTGCGTTTGTTGTATGCAAGCAGGGCGGCGGACAATGTTTCGCAGGAAGAGCTGCTGAAAATTCTATCGCAGTCAAAAGCAAATAACCCGGGGAGCGGCATCACTGGTGTGCTTTGCTCGAGCGGACGTATTTTTCTTCAGGTGCTCGAAGGTGGGCGCATGCAGGTGAATGCGCTGTACAACCAAATCGCCGGGGATCCTCGCCACAAGGATGTGGTGATTCTTTCTTATGAGGAAATCAACGAGAGAAAATTCTCTGGATGGTCCATGGGTTTGGTCAATCTGGAGCGCATTAATCCCTCATTGCTGCTGAAGTATTCCGAATGCGCGACCCTCGATCCCTACTGCGTTTCAGGTAAAGCTTCGATGGCGCTGTTTGATGAACTGATGGCCACCGCTTCCATCATGGGCCAGTCCAGCCCTTCGCTCTCTGCGGCGCTTTAGAACTTAACTCAAGGCTTCGCAGCGATAACCTGAATTTCAACCTTGTAAGCTGGTTTTGCAAGCTTTGCCTCAACCGTTGCCCGTGGTGGCGTCGCACCAGGCAAAACCCATGCATCCCACGCTGCGTTCATCGCCGGGAATTCCGCCATATCGGTGACGTAAATGGTTGTCGACAGGATTCTGGTTTTGTCGCTGCCTGCCTCCGCCAACAGCTTATCGATGGTGTCGAGAATTTGTTTTGTTTGGCCAGCCATGTCCTGCGACGTGTCGTCGGCAACCTGCCCAGCAAGATAAATGGTCCCATTGTGAACGGCCATGTCCGACAAGCGTGGGCCGACGTGAAAGCGTTGGATGGTCATTTTCAAAATCCTTTAGTTCGCTATTGAAGTAGTTTCTTGATGTCGGGAGCGATCTTGTCCGCCCCTAAACCATAATTGATAAACAGCCGTAACCGCCCCTGCGTATCAAAGGCCAATGACGCGGCGCTGTGGTCCACGGTGTAACTATCGGCAGTCTTACCTGCCGCAACGCGGTAAATTATTTTAAAGTCCTTCGCTACTTTTTCGGTGGCAGCGACATCGCCATATAAACCGAGAAACGCCGGATTGAAAGACGGTACGTATTTCGAGAGTAACTCGGGCGTATCCCTAACGGGATCAACCGTAACGAACAACACCTGTAAACGCGACGCGTCGCTTCCAAGCAGTTGCATGACTTGGCGCATTTCCGAGAGTGTCGTTGGGCAAACATCGGGGCACTGCGTGTAGCCGAAAAATATCACGACGACCTTGCCGCGAAAGTCTGCCATCGTGCGTGGCTTTCCGGTGTGGTCGGTCAAACGGAAATCATTGCCGTAGCCTTGAATGCCGGTGATATCGAGTGCGTTGAATACCGGCTTGTTTTCACATCCAGAGAGCGCAACACAAAACGTGAAAATTGCAGCAATGCCAACACGCGCCATCACTGGACCACCAGCGGCGCGTAATGGTCAATCAGCAGCGCCGCGAACAACAACGACAAATACAATATTGAAAACGCAAACGTTTTCCTGGCGAGTGCATCGCTGTACGCACGTAAAAGCTTGATCGCGAAATATATAAAGACGCCATCCAGCGCCAACGCTGACAGCAAGTAGATCCAGCCGGCCATACCCACCGCAAATGGCAACAATGTAGAAGCCGAAAGCAAAAACGTGTAAAGCAACAAATGAAGCTTGGTGAAGGCGTCGCCGTGTGTCACCGGCAACATTGGCACTCCAGCCTTCGCGTATTCATTCTTCCGGTACAGCGCCAGTGCCCAAAAATGCGGTGGCGTCCAGGCGAAAATGATCAGGAAGAGAAGTAGTGCATTGGGATCCACGACCCCTGCCACAGCCGCCCATCCAAGCACGGGTGGCATTGCACCGGACGCACCGCCGATAACGATATTCTGCGGCGTGGCAGGTTTCAGGATCACGGTATATATGACTGCATAACCGACAAAAGTCGCCAGAGTCAGCCACATCGTGAGGGGATTCACAAACCGATAAAGCACGACCAGCCCCGCGCAGCCAACGATGCCCGCAAACAAAATAATTTGCCGCGTCGTGATTGATCCGGCGATCGGGGGGCGCGCACGCGTGCGCGCCATTTTGCGGTCGATCTGCTGCTCAACGAGACAATTGAATGCCGCCGCAGCACCCGCAACCAGCGCGATGCCCAAAGTACTGGTTAGCATCAGCGGCACATCCCAGGCAATGCCTACCGGGTAGGCAAGCATCATTCCGATGATCGCTGTGAACACAATGAGCGAGTTGACCCGGGGCTTCGTCAATTCGAGAAATTGTGTCAGCACGTTTTGCGGCGAGTGGGTTGCAATCTGTTGGGACATTTCGGATATTAATTTCGGTGATCGTACAGTCGCAAATTTATCAACAGCAACATAGAAAACAAAATGGCTGCCACACCGTTGTGGGCCACGGCCACGGCAAGGGGAAGACTAAACCATACATTCGAGATGCCGAGAAACACTTGCGCAATAAGCAGCGCGAGCAACATCTTTGCTGCCGTGCTGCCCGAATGTATTTTCAACAGGCTCAACGCAAAGCCGCCGACCACCAAAACTGTAACCATCGCGCCCAAGCGGTGTATCCAATGTATTGCACGCAAGGCTTCAAGCGTCAGTAGCTCGCCGTCGGGGCCAAAACCCAACGGACGAATCACGTGGAACGCGTTGACGAAATCCATTTTTGGCAACAGTTGTCCGTTGCACAACGGCAAATCGGAGCAAGCAAGAGCCGCATAGTTAGTGCTAACCCATCCACCCAGGACGATCTGTCCAAATAACACCGCCAGTGAAACAAACGCAAATACGCGAACCCTGTTGCTGGCGATTATACCTTTTGCCCAGTTTGGTCGGTGTGAACCTCCTGCAACTTGCCTCCAGTGTAGCCACGTAAGCAAAGACAGTATCGCAATACCACCCAGCAAATGCGAAGTAACGATTGCCGGCCTCAATAGCATGGTGACAGTCCAGGCGCCTAGCGCAGCTTGAAAGATAACCGCGCAAGCAATTACCGTGGCAAGTGTGGGCGATTGTTTCCACGCGCGCCGACTGCGCCAGGCCGCGAACATAATCGCTGCGATCAGCGCACCGACAAACATTGCAAGATAACGGTGCAACATTTCCTTCCATGCTTTATCCATCGAGACCGGACCACCCGGCTGGGCCATTTCAGCAGCGCGGATGTCTGCCGCCGAGTGGTGGGGCGTCAGATTACCGTAACAACCCGGCCAATCTGGGCATCCCAAACCGGCGTCAGACAGCCTGACAAATGCGCCAAGGATCACCAACATAAACGTCAACGCCATCGCTACCGTCACAAGCTTGCGATAGCGATCGCTATCGCGGCCTACCCATAAAAACGCGACACAAATTATGCCTATCGTGAAAGCGCCAATGAGACTGTGTTCAATTGCATTCATTTTCATTTGAGGTTGCGCCTATGCTACGTTTTCGCCGTTATCCGATCTGGGATGCTTTAAGGACTTGACGCAGATCTTTTGCAATCAGTTTTGTATCTGCGTCCGCACCGTAGCGCATGAAGATGTTGCCTAAGGGATCGACGGCATAAAAAAATGCCCTGCCATTGCTTGCGTCTTGCGGTGGGACTGGAAATTTCGCCAGCCAAGGTAATGATTTAGCTGAGACCCACACCGTGCCCTGATAGCGCTTGATCAACTCTGCAGTCGGCGCAGCATCGTCTTCGACCAACACGACACGCGCCACTCGATCCATTTCCCTTCCGATAATAAGCCTCGATTGACGCATTGCAAAAAGCTTTTGTTCACACTCACTTCCACATTGCCCGCTGTCCCTGGTCACGATCAGCCATTTGCCGCGAAGTCCCTGACTTCCCGAACCCGGCAATGCGTCAGCACCGTCAGCAACATTCAATGACAGCTGTGGCAGATTGATAACAGGCGAAATGAGTTCGCCATAATTACTGGTTTTGGTCGGCGGAAATAAGAAAAACGCTGCGAATGACGCCAATGTTGGCAGAGCAAACAAGACCATCATCAGCACGAGTTTTGTGCGGGCACTCATCGTTCATTCCCCTTGGCAGTTCTAGATGTTTGCTGTTGCGTCCGTTCAATCCTGGTGTTTAGCGCCAACCATAAAATTGCGACAGTAGCGGCCAACGAGTACCAGGTCAGCATATATTCGACATGTTTTTCAGCACGCGCATCCGGTCGCTCCAGGACTGGCCTTAAGGCGTCTCCTCCTTCTCTTGCCAGCAGTACGAGGGATAGGACGTCCCGACCGCTCTCACGGCGATAACGTTCAACAGTGAGGTTTTGCCACACTGTCCCCTGAACGGTGTGTTGGCTAAGCTCAAGGAATCGAGACGTAGGCAACACTATGACGCCCTCGATATTCACCAATCCAGTCGGCACACCAACCACTGGTGGCAATGGGTAGCCTGTGTCACGTGCAACCCATCCGCGATTGACAAGCACGTAGCGATTTGTTCCTTCTATTTTTAACGGGGTAATTACATGAAATCCCACGCGCTCGTTATCGAATTTGTTATCGAGAAAAATTTGTCCGCTCGCCAGCAATTCGCCACGTACTGTTGCCCGCGCATATCTATATTTGACAGGATCAGCCATATCGATACTTGAGCCTAATGAAATTGCAGGCGCTGCGCCGCGCGCATCAAATTCGGCTTGAAGCATTTGCTTCTCGTGAGCTCGACCCTGCTGCCAGTAACCCAGATAGAGCGTCACTAACAGTACGAGTAGCGCTGCAATCGTAGGCACCAAAGTGGGCGTGAAGTGAATTTTGGTTGCTGGAAACAGCATAGGGAGCGCTGAAGACCTACGTTACAATCTGTGTTGGACAACATAATTCAACGATAGTGCAGGATTGGCGTTGCGCGATGAAAATTTTGATTGTGGGGCTTTTATTCTTGGTCATTATCAGCCTGTTTGGCGGGCTGTTTTTCATGTATAGGGATAAGGGAGACTCGAAGCGCATGGTGACTGCGTTGACGATTCGAATCGCACTTTCAGTCGCCATCTTCCTGATTTTGATTGGCGGCTATTACTTTGGTGTGATACCGCGCCGGTAAATGGGCATTGCGAATTCAGCGTAGCAGCTGATGCCCACAAAAAAAGCCGCACAATGTGCGGCTTTTTTAGCCGTGCATCAGTTTAAGCGAGCCAATACACAAACACGAACAAACCCAGCCAAACGACGTCAACAAAGTGCCAGTACCAAGCGACTGCCTCAAATGCAAAATGGTGCTCCGGCGTGAAATGTCCTTTGATACAACGGACAAGTATCACAGTCAACATG
>JAJAYN010000277.1 GCA_026786225.1 Burkholderiales bacterium
AACCTTGCCAGAAGGCTTGCCGAATCGTTTTTGCGGGCAAAGCGCTTGAAATTTCCATCACACCATTAGCGGATTGCTTTTCCAGCAGGAGCGAAATGCCGACATACATGAGATAAGCCGCGCCCACCAGCTTGACGATGAAAAACGCTTCTGCCGATGCCGTCAAAATAGCCGATAGTCCGATGGCGGCTGCAAAGGTGTGCACCAGACAGCCCGCATTGATACCCATCACCGCAGCCAGGCCGCTGCGAAAGCCCTGCGACCGGCAATATAAAGCATGTCGGGGCCGGGCGTGATATTAAGCAGCAACCCGGCCAGGATAAAGAGGGGCAGGTCGTGAATACCGAACAAGTTCATGTCAGTGGGCAATGGGCAATGAAAATGGCGCAGCGGTCAATCAACCAGATGCTTCGCTTCTTCGATCTCCTGACGATAGGAGTCAAAGATGCCTTTGAGCGCATCGGCCATGTTTACGGTCGGAGACCATCCCAAATCTTTCATCGTATTGTCAATCTTTGGAACACGGTTTTGCACGTCCTGATAGCCCTTGCCATAGTATTCGCCGGAAGTCGTCTCAAGGATTTTTACCTTCGCCGCTGTCGCCTTATATTCGGGGTATTTGCTGGCAAGATCCAGCATCATCGTCGCCAGTTCGCGCACTGAAAAATTATTCTTCGGATTGCCGATGTTGTAGATCTGGCCGGAAGCAACATTGCCTTCGTTGGCGATGATTTTCATCAGCGCCGAGATGCCGTCGTCAATGTAGGTGAAAGCGCGTTTCTGTTGGCCGCCATCGACCAGCTTGATCGGCTCACCGCGCACGATGTGGCCGAAAAATTGGGTGATGACCCGGCTGGAACCTTCCTTCGCCGTGTGAATGCTGTCGAGTCCCGCACCGATCCAGTTGAACGGGCGAAACAGTGTGAAATCGAGCTCGTCGCGCGAGCCGTAGGCGAAGATGACGCGGTCCATCAACTGCTTGGAGCAGGAATAGATCCAGCGCTGCTTTTCAATGGGGCCCAGCACCAGGTTGGACGCGTGCGGGTCGAATTCGTCGTCGGCGCACATGCCGTACACTTCGGAGGTCGAGGGAAAGATGATGCGTTTTTTATACTTCACGCAGGAGCGCACAAACGGCAGGTTGGCTTCGAAATCCAGCTCGAACACGCGCAGCGGATCTTTGACGTAGGTGGATGGCGTGGCAATCGCCACCAGCGGCAGCACCACGTCACATTTCTTGATGTGGTATTCGATCCACTCTTTATTGATGGTGATATCGCCTTCAAAAAAATGAAAGCGCTCGTCATCCATGAACGGCTTGACGCGATCAGAGCTCATGTCCATGCCGTAAACATGCCAATCGGTGGTTGCGAGGATGCGCTTGGAAAGGTGATGGCCGATAAAGCCGTTGACGCCGAGGATGAGGATTTTTTTCATTGGATTCACGTGTTTGGAGAATTGGATTCTTTGTGTGGCACAGGCCGCGCTTCGATACGCCGACTGATCGGCATGATGACCATCATCAGCATGAACGCGATATTACCCGTTCGCAGCAATGAACTTGGAGAGTAGTTGTGTAGCCGCTTCGATGAGGCACCCCTTGGCTCATGCTTTCCCGTTGATTTCTGCGCCTAGCGGGTAGATTCCCACACCAAGGCGCGCGGCGAGCATGACCTCGTTACAGGGCTGGCCATCGACCTCAGCTTCCACAATACGCAGCATGCGTCCGTCTCCGCAGAGTGCAATAACGCGCTCGGTGCTGACATTAAGCATACCGGGATTCTGATGTTGAAAATGGGGCGGTACCAGTTTGCTCCGGGTGACCGTCAATGCCTGCCCCAACACCATGGTTGTTGCGCCCGGGTAGGGCGGTGCCACCGCCCTGATCAAGTTGTGGATATTGGACGCGCTATCGCGCCAATCGATTACGCCGTCCTCGGGTCGGCGTCCGCCAAAGTAACTGCCTTTTGCGAGGTCCTGGGATCGCATCTGGATTGACCCATCGATCAATGCAGGAAGTGCGCGATGAAGCGTCGCCTCTGCCGCGATGGTAACTTTTCTGAATACATCGAGCGCGTTGTCGTCCGGGTGAATGGGCACACTTTGTTGATCGACAATTCGACCGGCATCCGGCTTTTCCACCATTTCATGCAACGTCGCGCCAGTTTCAATCTCACCGTTGATAATCGCCCAGTTGATCGGCACGCGACCACGGTACTTGGGCAACAACGAGCCGTGCATGTTGTACGCGCCGCGCGCGACCGTGGCGAGCAATTCGGGCTTTAACATCATCCGGTAGTAGAAAGAAAACAGGAAGTCAGACTTCAGGGCGGCGACTTGTGCGATGAATTCGGGCGTATTGGGATCGTCAGGCATCGCGACGGGAATACTGTTGGCGACAGCCAGTTTGGCAACGCTGTCGAACCAGATGGTCTCAGCAGGATTATCGTGGTGCGTGACAACCAGCTTGATATCGATGCCATGCCGCAGCAGCACTGATATACAGGCGACACCGACAGTGTGATAAGCGAAAACAACCGCCGATGTCATTCGGTTTTTTCAAGCACCGCTTGAATCAGATAGCGTGGGCGTTCGCGGACCTGTTGGTAAATGCGCCCCACATACTCACCGAGCAAACCGATGCCGAACAAGGTGACGCCGATGAGAAAGAAGGCAATGCCGAACAATGTGAATAAGCCTTCTGCCTCTGGACCCATCATCAAGCGCCGAATTCCCAGATAGATCACAAACGCAATCGATAGCAGCGAGATGGCGATGCCGATCAGGGAGAACACTTGCAGGGGAACGGTGGAAAATCCCGTGACCAGATCAAAATTGAGCCTTATCAGCTTATATAGCGAATACTTGGATTCACCGGCCGAACGTTCCTCGTGCTCGACTTCGATTTCGGTCGGATTGTGCGAAAACGAATACGCGAGTGCCGGAATATAGGTGCTGACTTCCCGCGACTGATTGATGGCGTTGATGATGTCGCGACTATAGGCGCGCAGCATGCAGCCCTGATCGGTCATCTTGATGTGGGTGAGGCGTTCGCGCGTGCGGTTCATCGCTTTAGAGGCCCAACGCCGCCAGGCGAGGTCCTGGCGTTTCCTGCGGATGCTGCCAACGTAGTCATAGCCCTGGTCCATCGCCGCCATGAGATTACCGATTTCCTCAGGGGGATTTTGCAGGTCGGCATCCAGCGTGACGATGCGTTCGCCGCGACAGCGCTCGAAGCCCGCCATGATCGCCATGTGCTGTCCATAGTTGCCGTTGAACAACACCACGCGTGTGACATCCGGGCGCGCTTGAAATTGTTCGCGCAGCAGTGCAGCGGACCGATCTATCGAGCCATCGTTGACGAAGATGATTTCATAAACGCAGTCGAGCTTGTCGAGTGCGGGATAGAGGCGCGCGAACAAGTCTGCGAGACCGTCTTCTTCATTGTAGACGGGGATGACAACGGATAATTTGATTGCAGCGCTCATGGCGTGCGGCGATGCGTGGAAAGAATATCGCACATGGAGGTACACACTCTTTCCACATCAGCGTTGGTCATGCCGGGATGCAGCGGCAGGGTCACGGTTTCTGCGGCAATACGCTCGGCATTGGGAAATTCGCCGGTAACGTGCCCCTTGCTGCGAAACAAGCTCGACAAATGCATCGCTTCATACGAAACACCGATACCGATTTGCTGCACATGCATGGCGTCCATAAACTGTTTGCGCGTGATTGACAGTTCGAGCAGGGGCAGCAGTACGCAAAACATGTTCCAGCTATGTCCCGCGTCATCGCCTTTATAAGCTTTGGCGGG
>JAJAYN010000278.1 GCA_026786225.1 Burkholderiales bacterium
ATCTTGATCGCCATTTTGCCGACCATGCCCTTGAGTTGAGCGGTACCTGAGTCGGGCACGACGGTGACGCTCAATTGCGGGCTCCCGCGATTCATCGTGCCGCTGTGCTGCAATACAAAAGTACCGTTGCGGCCATGCAGTTTTCCGGTGACCCGTTCCATTGCCACATAACCTGCCGAGCCCTTGACCTCCGTGCCCGCGGCCAGCATTTCACCCTTGCTGGTGGCATCGAGGTCGCCGTGGAACTGCTTGTCGATCGACATGCGGCCCAATGGCGCGGCTTCATCTTTATGATGTGGCGCTTGTGCGTTGAGTTTTACGTCGAATGTGCCGATTGCGTGATGGGTCACAGTGGATCCTTTTCTGGTCGTATCTTTAGACGATGGTGGGGCTGAGGGCGATTGTGCTTCTGCTGCGGAAAGCGCAGTCACGCCGAGGAACACGCAGAGCAGGCTGCAGGTGATGGTGACGGCGGTGCCACAAAAGTGAATGGATCTTTTCATCATTGCCTGCAGAAACTGTTCATGCAATTGCGCGCTTCGACGATTCACTGCGGCGCAGGCAGTTTTTGCCGCTTTGTTTTCCGGCATACATTGCCGCGTCGGCCTGCTTTAGCAGCTCCTCGGCATCGCGTCCATCCGCGGGCGCCAGCGTGTAGCCAATGGTAACGCTCACGTGACATTTATGCTGTCTCAGCGCGAATGGCAGCGAAATGGCATCCAGCAATTTTTTTCCCAATTCGATCGCCTGCTGTTCGCTTTGCAGGCCACCGGCCAGCACCACAAACTCGTCCCCGCCCAAGCGGGCAATCCCGTCGCCGGCGCGCACGGCGTTGCGCAAGCGGCTGGCGACGATCTCCAAAAGTTCGTCACCGGCATCATGACCATGTTGATCGTTTACCTGTTTGAAGCCGTCCAGATCCAGCATGTAGACCGCAAGCAGCGATTGCGGGCCACAGTTGTGCAATGCGGCTGTGAGTGTCGTGTTGAGACCACGACGATTGAGCAGTGAAGTCAACGGATCGCTATGCGCGAGAGAGTGCAATTTGTCGTGTTCGCGGGTCGCGCGCTGAGCCGCAGTGTGGACAGCGGTGGAGCGTAAGACAGCGATGCGCAAGAAAATCAGCATGTCGAATGTGGCACCGAACTGAAACGCGTGCATGGTCCAGAAGTTCGCGCCTACGACACCTCTTACAACGCCAACCATCACCGCACTCACGACGAAGTATCCCAGCCAGGCCACCAGGAAATAGGCCCCCACGCTGTCGCCGCGACGTATCCTTGCAACCGCGCCGGGTATGCTTAGGATGGAAGGCAACAGCCCAATTGTGCCCATCACAATGCTCACGCCGTGGATGTCGATCACGTCAAACGCGTGCAAAAGTGCAGCAGCGGCAAGTACGCCAGCGAGGATTCTCATCGCCCGCCTCAGGCGACGACCCATGTCCTGTGCGAGCACGTCTTCGATAAACAATGCGGTTCCGCAGGAGGCGGTCAGCGCGGTGATGCCCGCCATATGCCGCTCCATCCACAAATTGTCGGTCCATAGATACATCTCGCCGAGACCAAAAAAGTGGGCCGAAAACAAGACGCTGCCAAGAATGAGCAATGAATACTTGATGTAGAGCTGTTCGTGCAGGCTGATCCATTGCAACAAGCTGTACAACAGCAGGCACAGACCCAGGCTTGTAAGCAGGCCTTGCAGCAATTGTTCATTCAAGGCGTGGCCATGAAAATTGGAAAAACTGCTTAACGTCATCGGCAGGATCATGCTGCCGCCAGTCTCGACGCGCATTAACAAGGCATGGCTAGCACCGGGTTGCAGCGACAACGCAGCCGCGTGAGACCGGCTGCGCAACGGACGCATTGCATCCGGCTGGGCATTGCCGAGCACCGCATGTTGTAGCACTCGCCCATCAGTGGTCAGGTATACGTCGATACGATTCAACAAGGTGTAGTCGAAATCGAGTATCCACGGCTCGGTCATCTGCGCAGTCGGGGTCGCGGCGTCTTTGCCGGGCAACAATACGGGCACATGCAGCCAAACGACCTTCTGTCGCAGGCCCAACGTGGCGTATGCCGACTGTGGCGCAGCGAATTTGTCGGTTGCGGCTAGCACGTCGCCTATCTTTAGCCCGCCATCGGGATCACGCAGCACCGTGACAGCGGGCCACAGGTCAACGACGGCGCCGGGATTCGCGAGGACCAGTGGCTTCTGCGCAGGTGCCGCAAGCGTCGTCAGGCTTAACGCGATGCAAAGGCAACTCAGTGCAAGTCGAAACGCGGTTAGTAAATTAAATAGTTGGGGCATCGAATCAGGATGTCGGGGCAGGCGTTTTCGAGTATAGGGTATTCACGTGCGTGCATCGCGTCGATGATCGGCCCTTCAACCTATGCGCGTTTGCTGAATAATTCACTCCCTTTTCCCCATGCCCTGCGCCGTGCCCTTCGTATCGGTCGCTGCTATCCAGCCCCCCTTGACCGTCAGCCGATCTTCCAGCGAATTCAACCAATTTGGAGCCTTCGGATCATCGCTCCATTGGTCCATCGTATTGCCGACGCGGTTAAGCAAATGCTGTGGCAATTTAAGTGGACGTGTCTGGTCCATCAACAACTTTGTCATGAGGTGATAGCCCAATATGCGGGTGATGAATCGCGCGATGGAAAATTGCGGGAAGACGAGGCGCACCAGCCAGTCGATTGCTCGCACCAGCAGCATGCAACCGGTAAACAACACGCGTGGCAGCCACGTTATTGCGCCATTGAGTCCCAGGTCGCTCGCCGACGGCGACCCGCAAAGGTAGCGCGTCAATAGCGTCGGAAACGGCTTCAGGGAAGGCAATGGAATTACCTGCGCCATGCTCTGCATCAGCGCGTGTCCCAGCAAGGGGCGTGGATCGGATGGGCCCGGCTTCAAGCGCCACGCCGCGCGACCACGCGTCTGCATGCCGGAAAATAAGGCCTCGGCCTCCTCCATGGAATCCGCCATCAGTTCGCGCTCAATGCCCAGTACATGACCCGCCACATTCCATGAATGCAGATACGCCTCTTCATCGGCACGCGAAAGCGGAAGACCCAATTTTTGCATGCTACGCAGGAATACATAGCTGAACGTCAACAGCGTGTACGCCAACTCTTCCTGATTGCACGGCAGGCCGTCGGCCCCCGTGTTCCAGCCATGTGCGAACAGTGCCTGATGCATATTGTCGGGTTGCGCCATTCCAAGGAGCGGCGGGACGATGCCGGCATCGTCGGCATAGCGAGTACTGCCGACCTTCAAATGATTATGTTCGGCGGCTAGCGCCACCATCGCGGCTTCGGGACTGCCACGCAGGATGAGATTGCGAATGGTGGCGTGAATCAGGCGGACTTTTAATATCTGCGCCACACCGCCGCCGTCGGGGTCGGTGAGTCCACCGCGCATCATGACCGGGAAAATCATCGCACCCGTCGCACGAATCCGGTATTCGGTGTGTTTTTCCAACTGACCGGTAACGTGCAATACGGCGGCCAGGTCGGGAATCACATAGCACTCGGG
>JAJAYN010000279.1 GCA_026786225.1 Burkholderiales bacterium
CTTCCTGCTCGATCAATTGATTGGCGAGTGTGTTCAGGGCCTGGGTTCGTGTTGAAAGGTCAGCAAAATCGCGTTCCAGTTGACTGCCAAGATCGGGCGACGTGGGCTTTGTCGTGAGCAGCGCGTAAATACGGAGTTCGTGTTGCTGAACCACATCCGCGATCGTCTGCATTTCAGGCGCTAAAGGCAAGACGACAAATTCGCCAACAAGTTTCCGGAAGCCCTCCCGGGACTGCTTGTATGCATCAATCAGATCGCGGTCACCTGAGACAGCATAAAGACGCGCGGAGCGTTCCATTGCCAAGGCGATGGTGGCGAGTTGTCGCGCATTTTGTGTGGCAACCGTGGCATTGAAAACCGCCTTCTGGCTCTGCTCAGACAGACGCTCGATGGAAAAGGCGTTCGACACCAACCCGGCAATCAATGGTAAAGCCACGATGGCAAAGCCAACCAGCAGTAAACCCAGAAAGGACCTCGGATAACGCAGTTCCATAAGAAGATTTTCGTCTGAAGGACTACTCTTGTTCATATGAGTACAACAAAAGTCGGCAAAGGGCGTGCCAAGTTCAGCCACACCTGGTCCCACGTGATGATAAGATAAACATCACTCACCAGCTTTGGTCACCGCAATGTACGAATCCGATATCACTAAATTTGTTCGTGACCTGATGGAACATCATCCGGACCTCAAAGAACTGCAGAAAACCAACCGCGCAACTTGGTGGGACAAGAAGCAAAATCTTGACGAGCTAAGACGACACGATCAGTCTGCCGCACCGAAACAGGCTTATGCGTATTTCCCGCTGCCAAAGTCGAGCGCGTAGCGATCGTCTATGCAAAGGGGAAGTGCGGCTAAAAGTGTCGTCAGAATGCGAAATGCTAGAACTTAGCTTGCTTGCCGCAGCATCGCGATATGGGATTGAACCAGACTTCAAATATGTAGATGTTCATCCACGTCAGATGAGAGCTTTGCCATGGCTAGTCGATAACATGCGAAGCGATATTAACTAGTGTGACGTCGTCCCCAACCGTTGAGTGATAAATCTTAATGGCGAGCGATTTCTCGGGAAGTCGCTTCGCTGACGCTGTGTGCGAAGTGCCATGCTACTGGACGGGCGTTTTTCCTAGTTGGCATTAGCGCGGTTTTACCTCACACCCACTTTCGCCAGCGTTCGCTGCGCAAAGGTACTGCAACCAAGCACACAGTAGCTCCTCTGTGCCCCTATTTATGCCAGAGCATCCGCCCAAATATTCTTCGCCCATGCCATTGCGTACTGGCTTTCAAGCTCATTAGCCTGCGCGGATACGCCACCTGCACCGGGTACCGCTTTCATTGTCTTAGCCACCTCGTCGTACTTGTGGATAGACGCGACGTGCACGACTTTATCGGCTGAGACGAAGCTGTAACAGGTGTTTGAAAGTGTCGGACTAGGATTGGGTGTTTCACCGTCTAGCAGCGCCACAACAGCGGCCGCACAGGCTTTTCCATGCCCGTTTGCCATATGCCCCGATTTTGGCATCGCCGGCGCGATCTGTAGTGCATCGCCTAAGAGGTGCACACCTGGAACGTTCTTGGCCTCGTACGTGAGCCAATTTATTTCGCACCAGCGCTTGTTCGCTGTAATAAACGAATCGGCAATTCCACCTGCTTTCATCGGTGGCAGTACATTCAGCACGTCGGCTTTAACGTCCCCGAACTCCAGTTTGGCTGTGCTGTTTGCGACATCCACATCCATCAATTTGGAACTGCCGCGGTATTCGACCATGCCCGCATACATTTCTGCCCAGGCCTTCTTGAACAACCCGGGTTTGGAGGTCACGTCCATGTTCGCGTCGAGGATCAGCACTTTCGATTTTGGTTTGGACTTTTTGAAATAGGCCGCAACCTGGCAGGCGCGCTCGTAGGGGCCAGGTGGGCAGCGATAGGGTGCTTCAGGAATGGAGATGGCAAACACACCGCCATCTTTCATTGCTTCAAGCTGCTTCCTCAGTGCGACAGTCTGCGGACCGGCTTTCCATGCATGGAGTATTTTTTCCTGAGCGCCAGCGTCGTTCAACGCTGGCAGTGTGTCGAACATGAAATCGACACCTGGCGAAAGAATGACCCGGTCGAAGGAAAGCGTATCGCCATTCGCCATTCGCACTACTTTTTTGTCGACGTCCACACTGGCTGCTTCACCCCGCACGACGTTCACGCCGTATTTCTTCTGCAACGTTTCGTAGCTGACGGTAATGTCCTGCATAGTCTGAAAGCCGCCCAACACCAGATTGGAAATCGGACAAGAAATGAACTGCGCATTGCGTTCGATCAGCGTCACGTTAATGTGTGGCCCCCACATTTTGATGTACTTGGCGGCAGTTGCCCCCCCGTAGCCGCCGCCCACAACGACGACGTTGGGGCCGCTGCTTCCGGCGATCGCCGCGCAGCCAGGCAGCGCGGAAACGCCCGCGACAGCGGTGGTTACACCAGACCATTGCAAGAATGTCCTGCGATCAATTCTCATGTTGTTCTCCTCAATTTGTTCGCAACACTATTTCTTTTGAGCCGAGAAGAAATCGGCAATCACAGCAATTTCTGCCTCTGAATAGCCTTTGGCGATCTGATGCATCACGGTTGCCTCGCGCTTACCTTCCTTAAACGCTTTCATTTGTAACACGAAGTACTCTTTGTTGGATCCTGCCAAGCCTGGGATTGCACCTCCGGCACTATTGCCATTGGTACCATGGCAGGCAGCGCAGTTGGCCGCAAGCGCCCGCACGCCCAACTGCGTGAGATTGGATGCAGCGAACGGAATTGGCGCGGGCGGCGTGACGGATACAGGTAGCGGTGCTTGCGCGACGGACAAAATACAATTCGTCACAAGTGCAACGAGCAATCCCAGACTCAGTGGTTGGCTAAGTTTTGTTTTCATTCAACTCTCCTTGTGACCGTTAAGCTATTTCTTGTTGACCTTCATGGTCCCATTGAGAGGATAGCGCAAGTAACAGAGAATTGCTCGCCAAGAGGCGCAGGGCACAATCGATATGACCCACGTTGCTGACAACGTGACTCATTTCGGTAACTCGCTGCGATACTGCGAATTGGTCAGGATTCCTGTGTAGCAGCCTCTTTTTCCTGACTGATATCCAGTATCACTTTCCCTTCGGCGTCCACATCTATTGTCACTTTTCCACCATTGGCCAGCCGACCGAACAATAGTTCGTCTGCAAGTGCGCGACGGATCGTGTCCTGAATCAGTCGTGCCATCGGTCGCGCGCCCATAAGCGGATCGAAACCATTTTTCGCCAAATATTTCTTTAACGCCTCAGTGTAGGTCACGTCCACTTTCTTTTCCGTGAGCTGCGCTTCAAGCTGCATCAGAAACTTGTCGACCACCTGAAGAATGATCTTCTCATCGAGCGGCGCGAATGAAATAGTCGCATCCAGTCGGTTACGAAACTCAGGTGTGAACATGCGCTTGATCTCAGCCATTTCATCACCAGCCCGCTTGTCGTTGGTAAAGCCCATGGAAGATTTTGACAGTTCCGACGCACCTGCGTTGGTGGTCATGACAATCACGACATTGCGGAAATCCGCTTTGCGACCGTTGTTGTCGGTTAGCGTACCGTGATCCATAACCTGCAACATCACATTGAAGATATCCGGATGCGCCTTTTCAATTTCGTCGAGTAACAGCACCGAATACGGGTGCTTGCTGATAGCTTCGGTCATCAAACCACCCTGATCGAATCCCACATAGCCAGGAGGCGCGCCAATCAAGCGCGACACGGCATGCCGCTCCATGTATTCGGACATGTCGAAGCGTATGAGTTCCACACCAAGGATGAAGGCCAACTGCTTGGCGACCTCGGTTTTACCTACTCCCGTTGGCCCCGAAAACAGGAAAGAACCGATGGGCTTGGCCGAGTTGACAATTCCCGAGCGTGCCATTTTAATTGCGGACGCCAGCGCATCAATCGCTTTGTCCTGCCCAAACACGACGGATCGCAAATCCCGGTCAAGCGTTTTCAGGGCGCTGCGATCATCGCTGGACACATTCCTTGCAGGGATACGTGCAATCTTGGCAACAATCTCCTCAATTTCCGGTTTGCCAATCGTTTTTTTCTGCTTGGATTTTGGTGCGATACGTTGCGCCGCACCCGCTTCATCGATGACATCAATGGCTTTATCAGGCAAATGCCGATCATTGATGTATTTGGCTGAAAGTTCAGCCGCTGTCGTAAGTGCAGTTGCGGTGTATTTGACGCCATGGTGCGATTCAAAGCGCGACTTCAGGCCTTTGAGAATTTCGATCGTTTCAGCTATGGAAGGTTCAGATACGTCGATCTTCTGAAAGCGGCGCGAGAGCGCGTGATCTTTCTCGAAGACGCCGCGATATTCGGTGTAAGTCGTCGCGCCGATGCATTTCAGTTGTCCTGACGACAGCGCAGGCTTTAGCAAATTGGATGCATCGAGTGTGCCGCCTGACGCGGAGCCCGCACCAATCAGTGTGTGAATCTCGTCGATGAATAACACCGCGTTCGGGTTTTCCATCAACTGCTTTAGTACGGCCTTCAGACGCTGCTCGAAATCACCGCGATACTTTGTACCCGCAAGCAGTGAACCCATGTCAAGTGAATAGACTTGCGCTTTGGCGAGTATGTCCGGCACCTGCCCATCGACCACGCGTTTGGCCAGACCCTCGGCGATGGCAGTCTTGCCTACGCCGGCTTCGCCAACCAGAAGTGGATTGTTCTTGCGACGGCGACAAAGAATCTGAATGACGCGCTCAACTTCATTTTCGCGTCCGATCAGCGGATCGATCTTGCCGTCGATGGCCATTTGGTTGAGGTTGAGCGTGAAACTTTCCAGTGCCCCGCCCGCCTGCTCGCCTTCTGCGCCCTCAGCTTCAGGCTCGCCCTTTGAAGCACCTGCTGGCGTGGCCTTGGAAATGCCATGCGAAATAAAGTTAACGACGTCCAGCCGGGAAACGCCCTGCTGGTGAAGAAAATAGACCGCGTGCGAGTCTTTTTCGCCGTAGATTGCAACCAGTACATTGGCACCAGTAACTTCTTTTTTTCCAGAAGACTGGACATGCAGAATCGCACGTTGAATAACGCGCTGGAAACCGAGTGTGGGCTGCGTATTGACCTCACCGTCCCCGGCAACGATAGGAGTGTGTTGCTCGATGAATTCCGAAAGCGCCTTCTTCAAGTCATCGATTTTGGCCGTACACGCCTTCAGCACTTCCTGTGCAGATGGGTTCTCCAGCAACGCGAGCAACAAATGCTCAACCGTAATGAACTCGTGGCGCTTTTGCCGGGCTTCGACAAATGCCATGTGTAGACTGACTTCGAGTTCTTGCGCAATCATGATATGCCTTTCAAAGGTACAGCGAAACGAAACTACCAATAGGTTACTACCACTTGTTAGCTGGAACTGCATGGCCTTGAAGAGCCAATCGACAATCTCGCACAAGCGAATTCAGAGCTCCTCCATCC
>JAJAYN010000280.1 GCA_026786225.1 Burkholderiales bacterium
CCGGATAAAGCTTGCATCGTGATGGGGGTGATAAATTTTGTACCCGCCTCGGTCATCACGACCTGTACTTCGATTTCAGATTTCCGCAATAAACGGACCAGCTCAGCGCATTTGTAGGCCGCTATGCCGCCGGTGATACCGAGCAAAACGCGAGAATTTCTAGCAGCTTTCGTAACCATTCGATTATTTTACACAGGATCATTCGAAAAAATGGCAATCACGGATTGGCCTTCAGACGAGCGCCCGCGCGAGCGTTTGTTGAAACAGGGGGCGAGATCGTTATCCGATGCGGAGTTGCTCGCCATTTTCCTCAGGGTCGGGGTAAAGGGTAAAAGTGCGGTCGACCTGGCGCGCGAATTGGTTAACAAGTTTGGCAATCTCGCCAGTCTCTTTTCAGCGAGCGAGATTCAATTGTGTGCTGTCAATGGTATCGGGCCTGCCAAGTATGTCCAGCTCCAGGCGGTGCTTGAAATGGGTCGTCGGGCGCTTGAAGAGGAGGTCTTGAAAACAGACGCACTGAATTCTCCGCATGCCGTTCGTGACTATTTGCGCATGACCCTGTCTCGCTTGCCACACGAAGTTTTTGTTGCTGTCTTCCTGACCGCTCAAAACCGCGTCATAGCCGTTGATGAGTTATTTCGGGGCACCCTGACGCAAACCAGCGTATACCCTCGCGAAATTGTTAAGCGGGCACTGACACACAATGCTGGATCCGTAATTCTGGCGCACAACCACCCCTCGGGCGAGGCGAGTCCGAGTGCCGCAGACCGCTCGTTAACGAAAGCGTTGGCCGAGGCGCTGGCGTTGGTTGATGTGAAGGTACTGGATCATTTTATTGTCGCGCCTGGCGCGTCGCTTTCCTTCGCAGAAGAGGGGTTGCTGTACTAAAAAGGCGGGCCGAAGGGGGAACAGCTAGCCGCGCGGCATCAGATTTGCGACACAACAACCCGCTCGCGGCCAAGCGTATGATGCGGTTTAGCAATCGTGGAAGGGTCGCCCGCGTGACAAAGGACACAAATTTTGCATCAAGAGTTCAGCGACTGATTGTCACGCTCCGCACGATCACTTGCAGCTTCATGGCTTGCTTCGGATTCGGTCTGACACTTGCAGCGGATGCTGTTCGATATCAGGTCCCTTCCCAGGCGATCATCGACATGATTGACGCGCCACAGGTTCCTCAGACACTACTTTCGCCAAACCGCGACTGGTTGATGTTGCTCGAACGTCCTGCATTGCCGCCGGTGGCGGAACTAGCCCAACCTGAAATCCGTCTTGCCGGCATACGCATCAATCCGCGGAATAGCAATCAAAGTAGAGCGGGCTTGGCGACGGGCATCAAGTTGATAAAAATTGCGGACCGCTTTGAGAAGCCGATCAATGGTGTGGGTCAGGGCGCTCGTGTCGGCGATGCCCAATGGTCGCCGGATGGCAAACGTATTGCATTTAGCCTCGTAAAAGATAATGCGATTGAATTATTTGTCGCGGAAATTGCCAATGGCGGAATCGCGAAACGCCTTACGGACCGTGCGCTGAACAACGCGATAGGTAAAGCCTTCGTGTGGCAAAGCGATTCCAAATCGTTGGTGGCCAATTTTGTTCCTTTGGGAAGGGGGGCTCCGCCTAAACTCGTTGATTTGCCCGTAGGCCCACTGATTATGGAAAACTTGGGCAAACGCAACACGGAACGGACCCATCAGGATTTGTTGAAGTCGCAATACGACGAAGCCTTGTTCGATTATTACGGCATGTCGGAGTTGGCGGGCATTGGGCTGGACGGCAGGATAACGCTGATCGCACAGGGGGTTATCCGCGCGTTTCAACCTTCGCCGAACGGCGAGTACGTGATGGTTCAGACGATTCGGCGACCTTATTCGTATTCGGTACCGATTTCGCGCTTTCCGCTTAAGACCGAAATTCGGGATGCACGTGATGAGGATGTGGGTAAAGTTCTCAAAACATTGTCTGATTTGGCAGTGGCCGAGAATGAAGAACTCGATCCTGACGCTGTGCGCAAAGGGCCGCGTCAGTATGCTTGGCGCAGCGATGTGCCAGCGACGATAACTTGGGTGCAGCCCGTCGAGGGTCGCCGCAATGGGCTCGGTGATCAGTTGCTCGCGTTGGCAGCACCTTTCGAGGGCGAACCACAAACGCTGGCGAAAGTTGACTTGCGTTATCAAACTGCATTTTGGGGGCGCGACGATGTTGCGCTCGTTGTAGAAGCATCGCGAAAAACCCGCCGTACGGTTACATGGAGGATTTTCCCGGCCGATTCAACGCGTGCACCAGTGAAGTTATTTGATCGATCGTCAGAGGATCGTTACGGGGACCCGGGGATACCCGCGACCGAGGCCGACTCGCGCGGGGGGCGCACCCTGAACTTTTCGCCCGATGGGAAGGCAATTTATTTGATCGGCAACGGGGCGTCGCCCGAAGGCGACCGGCCATTCATTGCCCGCTATGATCTGGAAACGCGCGAAACAAAGCACCTGTACCGTTCGGAGGCACCTTACTACGACACGCCAATCGCACTATTTGATTCCGGACCCACGCTGAAGCTGCTACTCCAGCGCGAAAGCGTTACTGAGGCACCAAACATCCATTTTCGCGATTTGACAACCGGCGCGATGCAGGCAGTGACACGTTTTGTGACGCCCAAGAACCCTATTGCGCTCGTGACGAAAGAAGTAATTCGGTATAAGCGAAAGGATGGTGTTGAGCTTTCGGGTACTTTGTACTTGCCGGTTGGGTACAAAAAAGACGAAGGGCCTCTGCCCTTGCTGATATGGGCCTATCCGCGTGAATTTCGGTCTGCTGAAGCAGCTGGCCAAGTGTCAGGCTCTTCGTATCGATATGTACGGCCGAGTTTTAGTGGCCCTTTGCCATTCCTGACTTTGGGCTATGCCGTGCTGGACAATCCGGTTATGCCGATTGTGGGTGACAATGGCAAGGAGCCCAACGACACCTATTTACCGCAACTTATCGCCAGCGCGGAGGCGGCTATTGATGAAGTTGTACGACGGGGCGTGGCTGATCGCAGCAGGATTGCTGTTGGCGGGCATTCCTACGGCGCATTTATGGTGGCAAATCTTCTTGCACACACGAAACTTTTCGCCGCTGGCATTGCGGAAAGTGGCGCTTACAACCGTACATTGACGCCATTTGGGTTTCAGGCGGAAGATCGTACCTTCTGGAGGGCGCGAGACGTTTACAGTCAAATGTCTCCGTTCAACTTCGCCGATCAGATCAAGGCGCCAATGTTGATGATTCATGGCGAAGCCGACTCGAACACTGGCACATTCCCCTTGCAAAGCGAACGCCTTTATCAGGCTATACGCGGTCTGGGGGGTACCGTTCGACTGGTGATGTTGCCGCATGAGGATCACGGCTATCGCGGTCGCGAATCGGTGCTGCATCGTTTGTGGGAATCGCAGCGTTGGTTGGATAAGTACGTGAAGAATGCAGGCAAGGCGGGCTAGCGCATCGACTTTGCATCGGCCTTGCCGTTCATGCTGCCAAGCATCGAAATCACTCGAACCGCAGGCGTTTTTTCTTTCAGTCGTCACGAAGCCAAACCGAAAGAACGGACCGGTTGCGGCAAGTACTTGGTTTTGGTATAATTTTTGGCTGTGCTCGGTGCCCGCTAGGTTGTCGTTGTACCGGGGGCAATATCAACAAATAATGGAACCGGTTTTTTCGGTCCGCGTTTTTAACAGCTTAAAGAGGTGCAATATGGCACGCGTTTGCCAAGTAACGGGGAAAGCCCCCATGGTGGGCAACAATGTTTCCCACGCAAATAACAAAACCAAGCGTCGTTTTTTGCCGAATCTGCAGTACCGTCGCGTTTGGGGCGAATGTGAAAATAGTTGGGTGCGTTTGCGGCGCACGAAAGCTGGTCTGCGCACCATAGCCAAGAAAGGTATTGATGCCGTCCTAGCCGATCTGCGCGCCAGTGGCATCGCAATTTAAGGAGCGGGACATGAGAGAGAAAATCAAGCTCGAATCGACCGCAGGCACGGGTCATTTCTACACGACCACCAAGAACAAAAAGACCATGCCAGAGAAAATGGAGATCATGAAATTTGATCCCAAGGCTCGCAAGCACGTCGCTTACAAAGAAACGAAGCTGAAATAACGTTCTATGGCGAAATTAGCATAATCGCTGGTTAGAGCGATGGATAAATAAAAAAACGCCTGCATAGCAGGCGTTTTTTTATTGGCTTACCGCGTTACGCATAACTACGCAATTGGCGCGAGAACTGTTGCAGTTGCGCGATGCCGGTTGCCTCGGCACGTCGGCACCAATCTTCCAGCTTGGCGACCAATTCCTCTTTCGAGAGAGTCGATCGCTCCCATAGCTTGGCAAGTTCCTGTCGGAACGAGTAGATTGTCTCCAACACCGAGCTATGTTGCAGTGTCTCTTTCAACGTTTCGCGTTGTTCCGGCGTCAACTGATCTGACTCTATCTTTAGCCATTGCCTGAAGTGTTTTACGGCTTTGCGTTCCCGTAGACTAGTGAGTGCGGGAGCAACCCCATCCGCACGCAAGCGATTGATTTCAGCAGCGCAAGTTGACTTCAGCGTCCGTGTGTACTTTGTTACGATTTCGTACCGATGAGCGATTACGGCCTGCAGTGTATCTGCGTCACATACGCGTTTGTCAGCGTCGAAACGTGGCCGAGGTGCAACCTTCTTTACTGTGGCCAATCCCAAGAATGAGAGAATATTGATGTATAGCCAACCCAGATCAAATTCGTACCAGCGCATTGAAAAGCGCGCAGACGTCGGAAATGCGTGATGGTTGTTGTGCAGTTCTTCACCACCGATCCAAAAGGCGATTGGCGTGATATTCGTACTGGTATCGTTGACTGTGTAATGGCGATAGCCCCAATAATGGCCGACGCCGTTAATAATCCCTGCAGCATGAAATGGGATCCACATCATCTGCGCTGCCCAAATAGCGCCGCCAACTGGTCCGAACAGGATGAGGTTGGTTGCAAGCATCAGTCCCACGCCTTGCCAGCTAAATGCGGCGTAAACATTTCGCTCCATCCAGTCGTCAGGCGTGCCGTGGCCGTACTTTCCCATTGTTTCTGGCTTCCTGGATTCGACGCGATAAAGTTCAGCGCCCTGCGTTACAACTTTCTTGATGCCATATATCTGTGGACTATGCGGATCCTCTGCCGTCTCGCATTTTGCGTGATGCTTACGGTGAATTGATACCCACTCTTTCGTGACTTGTCCCGTTGTTAGCCACAGCCAGAAGCGAAAGAAATGGCTCGGAATGGCGTGCAAGTCCAACCCGCGATGTGCCTGCGCGCGATGCAGATAGATCGTGACGGCAGCTATCGTTACATGAGTGAGGGCGAGCGTTACAACCACATAACCCCACCAAGGCAAATCTATCAAGCCTGTCGCAAAAAAATCAGGGATATTCAACGAAATTACTCCAGCAGTAAGGAATTATTTAATGGTTGGGGCAGTTTACGCCGATTCGAGTTTGCCGACAGTGAAAATGTATAAATGGTTGATTTAATGTTGTTATTTTAGTGTGGACTTCGCCGATGGACTGTCACTTGGTGATTCAGATGGCCGGCCGCCATCAAGCAATCGAACTTCCCTTTGTGGATACGGGATTTCGATACCTTCCTTGCGAAACGCAAGCAAAACATCAAGCAAGATGCCAGATCGCAATGAACCTTGCCCTTCTTCTGCATCGCGTATCCAGGTGGTCATTTCAAGTTCGATACCGTTGTCGCCTAAATTCTTGATCCATACTGACGGCGCAGGCACGTCAAGCACGCGCGCCTGCGCGATACCTGCTTGACGAAGCAGTACCATCGCTCGCTCAGTGTCGCTCTGGTAGGAAATGCTCACAGACGTCTTAACCGATACTACGCGATCAGTGTATGAGTGATTTAACACCATGTTATTGATGATGCAGTCATTCGGAATGATGGCTTCCGTCCCGTCAAGTCCGCGGACTACGGTGTATCGCGCCCGAATGTCCGAAACCACGCCGTGGCGCTCGCTAATTGTTACCAGGTCTCCAGGACGAATTGAGCGGTCTAGCAGAATCACGAAGCCGCTCACATAATTGCTGGCGATTTTCTGCATTCCAAGTCCGAGCCCTACGCCGAGCGCCCCCCCGAAAACCGACAGCGCGGTAATATCAATACCCAATAACGGCAATGCAATCAGGATCGCAGTCACAAACGCCAGCGCACGAACCAGCTTGCCTGCGAATACGCGCATGCTGGTGTCAAGGCTTTTTGCCTTCATGACACGGTTTTCAATGACAATCGATAATGTCAGCGTGATGAACAGCGTCAGAAGTAGCGATAGCAGTGCATGGACCACCAATAGCAACGTGACCTTCTGCTTGCCTATATGGAAGCTCACATCGTCTAGCGCGGCATTGATCTCGGGTAGAAGGCCGGTGAGGTACAGTGCAGCAACACCCCAAATGGTGAATGCAATAGCCCGTTCTGAAGCCTTCAACAACGGGCTCACCGGGAAAAGGTGTCGCAACAAGTACAGCGCAAGCCGAATTAGCGCGAACGATGCCGCGAGCAATACCGCAACGCTCAAAATGGGAACCGGCTGCCATTTTGCCAGCGCAATTTTCCCGAGCCAAATCAAAACCATTGCAAAAACAGGTAACAGCACACGCTGCACGCTACCCGCACC
>JAJAYN010000281.1 GCA_026786225.1 Burkholderiales bacterium
ACGATATGGAGTTTTATCAGGCTGGCAAGAGCAAAACATCGAAAACCAAGGAAGCACCGCCACAGTTGGTGCAGGAACACAAACGCGCACAAAGTGAAGCAACCGGTATACGTACCGAACTCGAGAAGATCGACAAGAGCAAGGAAGAGATTCGCACGCGTTACGATACCGAAAAAGCCCGCTGGAAGCGCCTCAAGACTGGCATGCCAGCCGGTACATTGCTCGACGGCGAAGGCAATGTCGCGGTGGCACCTGAACTCCGCAGCCAGATCGTCGGGCAATCGCAAGTGATACCCGGCCGACCGCGCGGGATCGCCACCTGTGAGGGAAAGGTCTATGAATGCTCGTTGGGCATCATCTATCTTTGCCGCGGACCCAATGTCGGTGGGCCAGGCGTCAATCAGCTAGCGGTCAAATGTATGGAAGACAAACGCTGACGGCCCGGTTGGCGCACTCGATGCGCCGCGTTTTTTTGCGCGTATCGACATGGCGCGCTTCACCAGGAACTGCATGTATATCCCGAACCACTTCAGTGAAGCGGATCAAGCCAGAATTGGCGCGTTGATTCACGATTTCGGTTTCGCAACATTGATCTCGACATTGACCGATGGCCTGCAGGTAACGCACGCGCCGGTGCAATATGACCAGGCGCGAAGCGTGCTGATCGGCCACTTGGCGCGCGCCAATCCGCACGCCGCAGCGTTACAGGACGGCACATCCCTGCTGGCTATTTTTCATGGGCCGCACAGCTATATTTCACCCGCTTGGTACATCGACGAGAACCCTCGCGTGCCCAACGTACCGACGTGGAATTACGCCACCGTACACGTCACCGGCACGATTACCCGCATCGACGATGATGTGGCGAAATGGAATATCGTGAAGGACCTTGCGGCGCAATATGAGGCCGGCTCTTCAACCCCGTGGGACCCGCACAGTCTCGGCGCGCACGCATCCAAACTTGGCGCGATTGTCGGTTTTGAAATCGCGATTACAAAGATTGAGGCGAAGCTGAAGCTTTCGCAGAACCGCTCGGTGCAGGATCAGGAGAGTGTGATCGCCAAACTTGCGACGAGTACGTTTTCCGAGGTGCGTGCCACGGGGGAGATGATGCAGGAAAACCTGGCGCGAAAGTAACCGGCTACGACGACAGTTTTCGCTTGAGGATTTCTGTCACCTGCGCCGGGTTCGCCGTTTTGTTGCTCGCTTTCATCACCTGACCGAATAGCGCGTTGAGCGCTTTTTCTTTTCCGGCTTTGTATTCTTCGACGGATTTTTGATTGGCGGCGATTACGTCGTCGACCATTTTTTCGATGGCGCCTGTGTCGGAGACCTGTTGAAGATTTCCGTCTTTTATCATTTTGTCTATGTCGTCACGGTCATGCAGGCTTTTGCGCGCCGTGGTCCTACTCTCGTCCCATAATTTAGAGAACATATCTTTTGCGGTCTTCAAAGAGATTGTCCTGTCCCATACCAGCTCAAGTAGTCGTCCCGTTGCGGTTGCGTCAACAAAATGCTGTCCAAATCCTGTACCAGGTTCGTTTCGCTTTTTGTTGAATTCGCCAATCACAAACGTCGCACATAATTTTAAAACTGCACGATCAAGCTCTACGTTGGCAAAGTCCCGCTTTGGACCGTGGAGAGTGACCCCTTGGAAGTACTGGAAAATGCCTTTATCGAGTGTTAGTGCGCGAGCATCTTCTGTCGAAACTCGGCCATTGGCCGTCAGTGATTTGGCCATTTCCGAGGGAATGTTGAGCACGCTGCCACCACCGAAGTTAATCGACATGTTGTCGCGTACATCTTGTATCCAAGGCTCAGAAATCTCCACCGGCAACAAATCCGGATCCGGAAAGTAGCGATAGTCCATCGCATCTTCCTTCGAGCGCATCGAGCGTGTCTCATCGCGATCCGAGTCATATAGCCGCGTTTGCTGCACAACTTTGCCGCCGTCTTCAATCACCTCGATCTGGCGGCGTACTTCGTATTGAATTGCCTTCTCCAGAAAGCGAAATGAGTTTACGTTCTTGATCTCGGCGCGTGTGCCAAGCTTTTGTTCACCCGCACGACGCACCGAAACGTTCGCGTCGCAGCGAAACGAACCTTCCTGCATATTGCCGTCGCAGATACCGATCCAGGTGACGATGCCGTGCAGTGCCTTTGCATACGCGACCGCTTCTTCCGCTGACGCCATACACGGTTCGGTGACGATTTCCAGCAACGGCGTGCCCGCACGGTTCAAATCAATACCTGAAACACCGCTGGTTTCCAGCCCTTCATGCAGGGATTTACCGGCGTCTTCCTCGAGATGGGCGCGCGTCAACTGAACGATTTTTTCAACGCCACCTACGGTGATTTTCACTTGGCCACCTACCACCACCGGCAGCTCAAACTGGCTGATCTGGTAGCCTTTCGGCAAATCAGGATAGAAGTAATTCTTACGCGCAAAAATGGAACGCGGAGCGATTTTGGCATCCACGGCAAGGCCAAACTTGATCGCACATTCAACCGCGCCCTTGTTCAGCACCGGCAGCGTGCCGGGAAGGGCGAGATCGACCACACTCGCCTGCGTGTTTGGCGCTGCGCCGTATTTCGTCGGCGAGCCGGAGAAAATCTTGGACGCAGTGGAAAGCTGGGCATGCGTCTCCAACCCGATGACGACCTCCCAGCCAGAAGGAATGCCACTCATTCGAACGCCTCTGGATGACGTGTGTGCCAGTCGGTGACCTGCTGATACTGATGTGCGGCGGCCAGCATGCGTCCTTCATCAAAATAGTTGCCGATGATTTGCAACCCAACTGGCATGCCACCCTCGCCAAATCCGCAAGGCACCGACATTCCCGGCAAGCCGGCCAGACTGACGCCGAGCGTGTAGATGTCTTCGAGATACATGGCGACAGGGTCGCTATTCTTGGCGCCGACATCCCACGCCGTGGTCGGCGCGACCGGGCCCATGATGAAGTCGCAAGACTTGAAGGCTTCCTGAAAATCCAGCCCGATCAGGCGGCGTACGCGTTGCGCCTGCAAGTAATAGGCATCGTAGTAACCGTGAGAGAGCACGTAGGCGC
>JAJAYN010000282.1 GCA_026786225.1 Burkholderiales bacterium
GCGTTCGGGGCTGTTAGCGTTCCACCAGTTTGGATTGGCGACCAACACCGTTTTCACATCGGTCTGGCGTTCTTTGAGCACGAACGGTCCGGTGCCGTTGGCGTTGCGCGAGGAGAATGTATCTTCCTTGTCTTTGTAGTTCTGCGGGCTGGCCGAATTGTTTTTTATTGCCCAGGCCTTGCTCATGATGCGAAACGTGAATAGGTGATTGAGCAAGACGGGATTGGGCTCGCGCATGATGAAATCGACGGTGAGGTCGTCGATCTTTTTGGCGCGTGTGACACCCTGCACTGAGGATTTCAGCTGCGAGTTTGGCGACAGCACGCGTTCCATCGAGAACACCACGTCATCAGCTGTGAAAGGCGCGCCGTCGTGAAATTTCACGTTGGGCCGAAGTTTGAACCGCCATGTCAGTGGATCGGGTTGCGACCATGACACCGCGAGCCACGGCACCAGCTTGAAATTCTTGTCGCGTCCCACCAGACCTTCATACACATTCATCAAAAGGCGGTTTGTTACGGCCAGCTGCGCCGAGTGCGGATCGAGCGTCTGTGGTTCATCCTGCGTGGCGTAGCGCAGCGTTTTGGCGTCGACCGCGCCTATCGCGATTGCGAAAATGGCCGGTAAAGTGCCGAGCAAAATCAGTCTGAGGCGGGACATGTTTGTCCAATGATCGCGTTTGCGGCTGACGCCTCTCTCACCAGGAGAGAGGCGCGGAAGTTGATGCAATTACGTTGCCGTCAGCATCAGCGGTTGCTATTTGATCATCACCGACATCGCATAGAGCCCGTTATCCGCCCGGTGCGCCACGACCACGTTCTTCTTCATTGCCCACGGGATCATCTGATGGTGCAAAGGGATGTGTCCGACGTCGGCCTGCGCGATCAACAAGGCCTCCCTCGTCAACTCGGTACGCTTTTTGAAGTCGATCTCGGTTTTGAGTTTTTCGATAACCGCATCACCTTTTGGATTGGAGTAGCCGGAATAATTGTTGGCACCATCGGCACCAGTGCCTTTGGTGCGAATAATCTCCTGCAGGGTGTAAAGCGAATCGAACGTGGGTACGCCCCATCCGTAGAGGAACATGCTGGTGTCGCTCTTCTGGATTTTCGGGAAGTAGGCGGCTTTAGGCATGGCATTGAGCTTGATGCGAATGCCGATTTTGGAGAGCATTCCGGCGATGGCAGTACAGATTTTTTCGTCATTCTTGTAGCGGTCGTTCGGGCAATCGAACGTCACGTCAAAGCCCTGCGCAAAGCCCGCATCGGCCATCAATTTCTTCGCCTTTTCGATATCGACGGCCGGACGCTTTTCCAGATCCTTTGAGTAGCCGCGAACCTGGGGCGCGATCATCGACATCGTCGGCAGCGACGAGTTGCGCATTACCGTTTTGTGGATGGCAGGCACGTCAATGGTCAATAACATGGCCTGGCGCACGCGCAGGTCCTTGAACGGGTTTTTGCCCTTGCTGCCGTAGAGCAACTCGTCCCGCCCCTGATCAAAATTGACAAAGATGGTGCGATTCTCGTTGCCCTCAACAATTTTGAGATCCTTGTTCTGCGCAAGCTTGGCGACATCCTGCACCGGCGGATCGAGAATCAGGTCGACTTCGCCCGATATGAGTGCGGCCACCCGGGTCGCGTCGGATTTGATCGGCGTGTAGATGACTTCATCGACATTGCCACGCTTGCCCCACCAGTTTGAATTGGCGACAAACACCGTTTTCACATCGGGTTCGCGTACTTTCATCACGTAGGCACCGGTGCCATTGGCGTTGCGCACGGCCCACGATTCTTCCTTGTTCTTGAAGTCCGTTGGACGCAGTACATTGAATTTTGTTGCCCAGGCCTTGTTCATCATGCGTAGCTGCGTCAGCTGATCCAGCAGCGTCGGATTCGGGCCGGTGCTGACGATATCGACGGTGAGGTTATCGACTTTGCGCACTTCCTTGATGCCCTGGGTGTAGGCTTTGTAATCCGAGGTCTTGTCCATCGCCCGCATGATGGAGAACACCACATCGTCGGCCGTAAACGCTGCGCCGTCGTGGAACGTGACTTTGTCGCGCAGCTTGAAACGCACGGTACTGGGATCAACCTGCTGCCATGAAACAGCGAGGCAAGGTTCCAGCGCCATCTTGTCATCGCGGGTAATCAGCGGCTCATAGACGTGACCATTCATGGGGTTGTTCAGGCCTTCATTCTGCGAATGCGGGTCCATGGTCAGGATGTCGCCGGCGCTGGCCCAACGGAACGTTTTGGCATCAGCACCGGAACCGGCAAAGGCTAAACTGACGAGACCGGCGGCAGCAAGTGAGCGTGTACCAACTTTAATTTTCGCAGAAAAATTCATGTTAAGTTCCTGATTTAATTTAGTATTTGTGGCCATTAATGAGAATGGCAACGTCGCGGGAAAGAACGGTGGCAAAGGCTGAAGAGTGTGCCGAAGCGCCGCCTTTAAGTCAACGGCGCGTCAACGTCAATGCGCGACAGGCGGCGGTTTCCAAGCCGGGATTTCCTTAAAATGAGGTTGCTCGGCATTTAATGCGCACCAGGCAAGCGAAGCACACAGGAGAATTCGATGACGACCATCGTGGTGGTAAAAAAAGACGGCATGGCCGTCATTGCGGGAGACACGCTGACGACGTTTGGCTCCACACGCCTGGCAAGCGTGCACGATGCGGCACCCGAAAAATTGCTCAAGCACGGTGACAATTACTTTGGCATCGCCGGCAGCGCTGCCCACCAACTCGTGCTGGAGACTTTGCTGAAAAAGCACCCGGAATTCAGGTTCCACAGCCGCGAAGAAATTTACGAAAGCTTTCGCAAGATCCATCCGATATTGAAGGAAGAAGCCTTTCTGAATCCAAAGGAAGAGGAGGACGATCCGTACGAGTCCTCGCAACTCACGGCGCTAGTGGTCAATTCCAGTGGGATCTACGGCGTATATTCGATGCGCGAAGTATTTGAGTTCGATAAATTCTGGTCGATTGGTTCGGGCCGCGATTTTGCGCTCGGCGCGATGTTTGCGACATACAAGGGTCGCAAAAGCGCGGAGGAAATCGCGAAGATCGGCGTGCTCGCCGGTGCGGAGTACGACACCGGCACGGGGCTGCCGATGAATATTGCGACAGTGAAATTGAACGGGAAGGCACGCTAGTTGGCCACCGCGCCGGACGCCGTTCGAATCGACAAGTGGTTATGGGTCGCGCGTTTTTTCAAGACCCGACAGCTTTCCATCGACGCCATTAACGCCGGCCGCGTGGAGGTGAATGGCGAGCGCGTAAAACCCTCGAAGTCCATCAAGCCCGGGGACAGTTTGCTATTGAGAAAACCGCCAGTGGCGTATCAGATGGTTGTCACAGCGATTGCTGAAAAGCGTGGATCAGCAACGATGGCCAAAACGCTATTCCTTGAAACCACCGAGAGCATCGCCACGCGCGAGAAGGTCGCTGCCGAATTGCGCGATATGCCGCCGCCGCTATTTCGCGGCCGACCCACCAAGAAAGACCGTCGCACGCTTGAAAAATGGCAGCGCACGGCAGGTGACGCAATTGATGCAGAAGGCTGAAGCGGTGCGAGGCGCGCAAGCGATTTTGCTGGTGACCATCCTCTCGGTGCTGCCAATGCAGTCCGGTTTCGCGAACGCGACCAGCTATCGTCTGGATCCGAAAGAAACCATGTCCAGTTTTGAGCTCTGGGTGTTTGGCCTGATCCCCGTTCGCGGGCACTTCAAGCGCACCACCGGAACCATGAGTTTTGATGCCGCCAGCAAGGTGGGCAACATTGAAGTTTTGATCGATACCACCAGTGTAGAAGCCAGCTCCGCGCGCGCCGAGGCGGCGGCACGTGGTGCGGATTTCTTCGATGTGGAGAAATATCCACGCATGGAATTCAAATCTTCGCGTTTCGTTTTTGAAGATGGCCGCCTTCATTCCGTCGAGGGCGTATTGACGCTCAAAGCGAAGACACAGCCGGTGACGCTAATCGTGCAGAACGCAAACTGCAAGGTCGCCACCGCAATGGACGCGGCATCGTGCCGCGCGGAGGCAACGCTTTCCGTGAAACGCTCGGACTTTGGCATGAAGGCGTGGTCGCATTCAATCGGCGACCACGTCACCATCCGCATCGCTATCGTTGCCGTTGCTGACGCCGGAGAAACGAATGCGAAAGCAGCTATGCCAGTATCGCCCGGCGGGTCGATCGAAGCACCGACGCTGCCGTCACGAGCGCCATAAGCGGCAAGCCAAATATTGGCCGCATGGCTGGCGATGGAATTATTTTTTCAGGAACATCGCCAGTGCGTCTTCCAACATAACATGGCCGGAAGGCACCTGGCCGTTGGGTGTCACGTGATTGATGAGGTCGGGAAGTATGTTTGCGAGCCCGCCTGCAGCGTCGCCTTGCGACATGCCAAGTTGACTGGCGATCTCGCGAATTTTGTCTGAACCCAGAACCTGCGAAAGCTGGTCGCCGGTAACGGGCAGGTTTTCGCCGGTACCCACCCACGAGTCGGCGAGGTGACCAAGGCCGCTTTGTTGAAAACCACTGACGATCCCGCTCAGTCC
>JAJAYN010000283.1 GCA_026786225.1 Burkholderiales bacterium
ACCCATTCGCGTGAGGTAGTCGACGACGGATCGTCCGGTGTCTCCCGCGCCAAGAACAAGAATGCGTTTGTCATGCCAGTCCACCTCCGTGCTCGATCTGCTATCGGCTGGTTAAAAATATCAAACACAAGCACTGGCGCGAATCTTCGAGCATTTTTTCTCTGCGATGTCCGCCAATACTGGGGTTTGCTATTTGGAGACTTCTTAAAGCCTTTTTTCCGTTCGTGGTGAGCTTGTCGAACCATGGTTGGGCCATGTTGAAACAACGACTTACATCCATGTCCTTCGACAGGCTCAGGACGAACGGTAGATTTTGAGAAGTACGCATTTCGAATTCGACCATCGCTATCTCAACTTCAATGTCGACAACCCGAACAACACCAGCATCATCGTGATAATCCAGAATCTGACGACGACCTGATTCTCTTTCCAACCCTTCAATTCGTAGTGATGGTGTAACGGCGCCATGCGGAATACGCGCTTGCCGGTGAGCTTGAAGCTGGCCACCTGGATCATCACCGAAAGTGTCTCAACGACGAACACGCCGCCCATGATGATGAGCACGATCTCTTGCCTGCAGACCATCGCGACCATGCCCAGTGCGCCGCCCAGCGCCAGCGCGCCGACGTCACCCATGAATACTTCCGCCGGATAGGCGTTGAACCAGAGGAAGGCCAGACCTGCCCCGGCAATGGCACCGCAGAAGATGGCGAGTTCGCCCGCGCCGGGAATATGCGGCACACCCAAATAGGTGGCGAATACCCGGTTACCGGCGACGTACGCAAAGATCGCCAGCGCCGAGGCCACCATCACGGTCGGCATGATGGCGAGGCCGTCCAGACCATCAGTGAGATTGACGGCGTTGGAGAAGCCCACCACCACAAACCAGCCCAGCACGATAAAACCGATGGTGCCTAGCGGAATGGCGACGGTCTTGAAAAAAGGCACGATCAGGTTGGTCTGTTGCGGCAGATTGGTGCGATAGGCGAGATAAGAAAGTGCCAGGCCCGCGATCACGGTCTGCCAGAATAATTTCTTGCCGGCCGAAAGCCCTTTCGGATTCTTGTGAACCACCTTGCGGTAATCGTCGATCCAGCCGATGGCGCCGAAGCCAATTGTCGTCACCAGGCACGTCAACACGTAGCGGTTCTCAAGATCGCCCCAGAGCAAAGTCGTCACCACGACAGCGGCAAGAATGAGCGCGCCGCCCATTGTCGGCGTACCTGCCTTGACCAGATGCGTTTGTGGTCCGTCATCGCGCACGGTCTGGCCGATTTTCAGGGACGTCAACTTGCGGATCATCCAGGGTCCGATGATGAACGAGATGGCCAGCGCCGTCAGCGCCGCCATCACCGTGCGCAGCGTGATGTACTGAAACACGCTGAACACACGTAAGTCCTTGGCTAACCATTGAAAAAGTTCGAGTAACATCAGGTGAGCCCTATAAGATTGCGACCCGTAAGACCTGTGAATGACGACGCCCGCGTCAGCGGGTGCTTGGCACGAACCTCAATTTCCATTTTTGGCGCGAAGTGCATTTAGTGATTGCCCCCGTGATAATTGGGCACCAGTTGAGCGACCACCCGCTCCATGGCCATAAAGCGCGAACCTTTAACCAGCACATGCGTGTCGGCCGTGAGCCGTGACTTGATGGTGCTGGCAAGTGTGTCTACCTGGGCAAAATGCTCCGCGCCTTCGCCGAACACGTTGATCGCATCGCGCATCAGGTCACCGGTTGCACAAAAAGACTCGATACCGGCATCACGCGCGAATGCAACAACATCGGCATGCATTGCTGGTCCGTCGCGGCCAAGTTCACCCATATCTCCCAACACGAGAATGCGTGGCGGTGGCAGTTTGGCGAGCACGGCGATGGCGGCTTTGACGGAGTCGGGATTGGCGTTGTAAGTGTCGTCGATGATGGTGGCCGAATTGTGGCCACGATAGGTCTGCAGTCTTCCCGCGACGCCGGTAAATGCTTCCAGTCCGGACTTGATCACGGCCAGCGGAACGCCGAGTGAGAGCGCACCAGCCGCTGCGGCAAGTGCGTTGCGCTGGTTGTGCTCGCCCGGCACGTTGAGATGCACATCAATTTCGTTTCCCTGCCAGCCAATGGTCAGTCTGTCATGACCCGCAATCGCAAATTTTGCGCTGACGTCATCCCCGTCGCTCACGCCGAAACTGATCATCGGGCGATGGCCGGCAAGGCCTTTCCAGTAAGTGCCGTAACGGTCGTGCATATTGATGACTGCGATGCCATCGGGTTTGAGCGCCGTGAAAATCTCGCCCTTGGCTTCTGCAATCGCGTCGCGACTGCCCAACTCACCAATATGTGCCGTGCCCGCCATGATCACGAGTGCGGCATCCGGCTCAACAAGCCTCGTCAGGTAACCAATTTCGCCCAGGTGATTCATGCCCAATTCGAAAATCGCAAACTTGTGATGCGCGCCGAGACGCAACAACATTTGCGGCACACCGATATCGTTATTCAGGTTTCCCTCTGTCGCCAGCACAGACACAGAGTTACCCAGGTGCGCGGCGAGAATGGCACGCAGCATTTCTTTTACAGTTGTCTTGCCGTTACTGCCGGTGAGCGCCAATACCGGGATCGTAAAGCGCCGCCGCCATACCTGCGCCAGGCGGCCGAGCGCCAAGCGGGTATCACTGACGAGAATCTGCGGGATGGTGACATCAGCGACGATTCGCGATACCAATGCCGCTGCGGCACCGAATTCAGCAGCGCGCGCGACATACGCATGGCCGTCAAAATTCGCGCCGCTAAGTGCAACGAAAAGTTCGCCCCCCTTTACCGTGCGGGAATCTGTCGAGACACCGGTCAATGTCTGATCCAGCGTGGACGCATTGCCTGGCGCGGCATTGAAGGTGCGCGTGACTTCCGACAGCCGCATCGAAAATCCCGCACTCATTTGGACACTCCATGCCACGCGTTCAATGCTTCGCGTGCGACTTCGACATCGCTGAAATGCTGCCGGGCCTCGCCGATGATTTGATAGTCTTCGTGGCCTTTGCCGGCAATAACCACTATGTCGCCGATCCTCGCCTCGTTGAGCGCCTCGAAGA
>JAJAYN010000284.1 GCA_026786225.1 Burkholderiales bacterium
CGTGGCGCGCTCGTGCGCGTTGCCTTCAATATTGTAGCTCTCGAAAGTCAACTATGGACGACGCTGATTGCCACGTTGCCAACAAAGTATGGATGTGCCTTGTTTGCGGACTGATGTATGACGAGGCCGCTGGATGGCCAGCTGATGGCATTGGCCCCGGCACGCGTTGGGAAGATGTGCCAATTGGCTGGTGTTGTCCAGAATGCGGCGCCCGAAAGGAAGACTTCGAGATGGTTGAGGTTTAACCAGCATTGGCATGGTTGCGCATCGACGGCAGCGGAGCACTGCAAAAAGAATATTCATATCAGGTGGTTTTTTATTGTTTCTTCCACAAAAGCGGGATAACCTTGGATCACATCATCGGGCGCATGCTGGAATGGCTTGCGATCCAGGGAGCTCCGCTTCAACAAAATGCCAGTTCAACAAAGGCGTTCGCTGTTTGCGGGTACGATGGTAGTAGATTCACTAATTGTTGGTTGTACAATTTGACACGTCCGTTCAGGAAGAGAGCCTCGTGAGCGAAGCAAAACCGTTGTCGGGTGTAAGAGTCATGGTTATCGACGATTCAAATACGATTCGCCGGTCGGCCGAAATTTTCTTGATGCAGGCTGGCTGTCAAGTCATCCTCGCAGAGAATGGATTTGACTCGCTTGTCAAGATCGCCGACCACCATCCGGATCTTATTTTTGTGGATGTCATGATGCCGCGACTTGACGGCTACCAAACCTGTGCGTTAATCAAAAAAAATGCGAAGTTCAAAGTCACACCGGTGATTATGTTGTCGTCCAAGGACAGTCTTTTTGACCGCGCAGGCGGCCGCATGGTGGGATCTGACGAATATCTGACGAAGCCATTTTCCAAAGACAGCCTTTTGAGAACCGTGGAAGCACATTTGCCTGATCGTCGCGCAGGTAAAGCGGTGTAGAAGAAAACCTATTTCAAAAATATCAGCGATTTACACATTATCTCTGGAGCGAAAAATGGCTGTCAAAAAAATTCTCGTCGTTGACGACTCTCCCACGGAACGCGCTTTTCTTGAGGGGTTGTTGGTGAAGTCAGGCTACTCGGTAGTCATCGCTAACAGCGGAGAAGAGGGTGTTGAGAAAGCCAAGGCCGAATTGCCTGACCTCATCTTGATGGACGTGGTCATGCCGGGTCTCAATGGCTTTCAAGCAACGCGCGCCATTACGCGTGGGGACACCACCAAGCACATCCCCGTCTTTATCTGTACGACAAAGGACCAGGAAACGGACAAAATTTGGGGGATGCGCCAAGGCGCTAAGGATTACTTGGTCAAACCGGTCAATGGGCCGGAGTTAATTTCGAAAATCAAGGCCCTCGGTTGAAAATGGGTCTTTTTTTGCGCACGGATTGACCTATGGCAAGAAAGTCTAGCCTACGCGAGTTTCAGCAAAGTCTGGCGCTGCGCTTGCGCGAAGCGGCTTCCCGCACGACGGCGCTTTCCAGGCTCGGTTTTCAGGTTGGCGAGGACAAATGGCTGGTAAATCTTTCGGATGTATCTGAAGTAATCCCTGTTCCCAAAGTGATCCCCGTGCCCATGACGCTCCCTTGGTACCGCGGCGTTGCAAACATACGTGGCAAGCTCTATTCAATAGCGGATTTTGCAGCCTACCAGGATCAGCCACCGATTGGCCCGGGGATGGAACGCCGGGTGATATTAGTAGCCGAAAGATTGATCGAAGGTTCGGGATTCATGGTTAGTCGCATGTTGGGTTTGCACGATCCTGCGCAATTTACTCCCGAGGCGCTGGCACCGGAGGCTTCCCGGCCGTGGATTAAAGGAGCCTATCGTGACGCCGGTGGGACCAGATGGTACGAATTGGATTTGTCGGGGTTGACCCGGGACGCGCGATTTCTCGAAATAGGTATCGTGACAGCTGCCGCAACCACTTAGTAATGTTCGTAATGATCAATTTAAGCAAGTAACGGAGAAGCCCATGGCACTCAAATTACCGTCCTTGATGAACAAGGGCAGCACAAAGACCGTGGCACCATCTAGCGCGACTGCCAAAGCAAACCCCGGTGGCAAATCTTCTGGCTCTTTTCTCGATAAGCTGCTTGGGCGAAAGAAGAATACGCTCGCGGTATCGAGTCTCGCTCAAAACAAAGAGCCGAGCGCGGAGAACGGGCCAACGACGGGTGCCGGCGGTACGACGGGTGCACAAACGCGAAAAATAAAAGCGGACGTCGCAGCAGCTGGTGCAACCAAGCCCACAAAGAAAGGCGGCGGCTTTAAGCTGCCATTGATCGGCAACCGTCCGATAGAACAACAGCTACCCATCCTTTTAACCATTGCGGGCTTATTCGGCGCGTTAACGATCGGCGCTGTATTTCTGGACGCCATCAGCCGTAGCAATAGTTCCACATTTTCGAATATCACCTCGCAGCTTCAGTACCATTCGCAACGACTGGCAAAATCCGCGGGGCTCGCGGCGCGTGGTGATTTGGCGTCTTTCCCGCAGTTGCAGGATAGCCGGGACGAATTTCAGCGGTACCTCGAGGTGCTTAATAATGGGGGTGAGGCGTTCAATACCACCGTACCAAGTGCTCGCGTTAGCGAGGAGCTCACCTCTCGCCTTGCCGAGTTAACAAAGCGCTTCTCGGATGGTTCCAATGCAGCAACCGCGATTCTCGCTGCGAAGAACGACCTTTCTGAACTGTCCCGCAATATCGCACAAGTGCGTGCCGGTTCCGAAGAGCTTGCTGAGTTGTCGCAGGATCTCACCGGTCTCATGCAACAGTCGGGAGCACCGCCCGTGCAGGTGCTAAAGGTCAATCGCCTCACCTTCCTTTCAGAGCGCCTCGGTCGCGGCTCCGCAGAGATTCTGGGTGGCGAAATTATCGATCCGACGGTTCCATTCCTGATGGGTAAGGACACCAATGATTTCCGTGAACTGGTCAAGGCTCTGGAATCGGGCTCGGATGCGCTTGGCATCAGCGCCTTGCGCGATGGCGACGCCAAAGCCAAGGTGGCGAAGCTGCGCGAGTCCTTTAATGGGTTTGAGCAGAACATCAAACCAATCCTGGGTAGCGTTCAAAAACTGGTGTCTGCACGTCAATCAGGTCGCGTACTGCAGCAAGGTTCCGAACAACTACTCTCAAACGTTGAGCAATTGCAAAATGCTCTTGCCGTAGAAAAGCAAAATATTTCGCTAATTCTGGCTGTCGTGCTCGGCCTGTTCGCTCTGATTTTTCTTGGTATGATCGCTGCGGTGTTTCTGTCGGACGCTCGTAAACGTGCGGCCGAGTCTGAAGCTGAAAACAAGCGAATCCAGGAG
>JAJAYN010000285.1 GCA_026786225.1 Burkholderiales bacterium
GGGCATTACACCAATGCAGCGCGCGACTTGCAGGCGGTATTGACCAAGCGCGGCTAGCGGAGGGGTCTCGGGCGGTTTCGCCGGGGATACTTACTGCTGGATCGTGTACGACAACATTACCGGCGCGCCACCCCGCCGCACTTCCGCGCGAATACTCGAGAGCGTGCCGAATTGCTGGTAAAGCCGCACCAGATCACCCTGCGAATTGACCGGCTGGCCATTGACGCCTGTGATGATGTCGCCGGTCTTGATGCCCAGTTTTTCCAGCAATGAGCCGCCAGGCGCATCCTCGACGCGCACGCCCCCGCCGGTCGCCGTGCCGAAGCGGCCATTAAAGAAAACCTGTTGTCGCGGATCCTGCAACACGCTATTGAGCTCCTGCCGCGAGAGCGAGTATGCATTTGCACCACTAGAGGCGACGTTTAGCCGAAACTGCGCTGCGGGTGCGGCACCCGCTGCGGCTGCCGTTTTTGCGTTGCGATTTTCGAAGCGGTCGAGCTCGATTCGCTCGCGAATGCCGGCGCGGCTGAGGACCACAAAATTCGCGTGCACTTCGGCTAACGTGACCCCGGTGGCAAGTTCCTGCCCTATCTTGACGGCCTGATCGCGCCCGCCAATATTGAGAACTGCAGCAGAAAGGGTCTTGCCATCTACCGCAAACACACCTTTGAGTCTGATGGCCGTCTGCGGCGCTGCGCCAACTGCATCGGTCACCGGCACGGCGTCGCCGAACAATTGCCGACCAAGTGCCATGTCGGTTGCAATGGCGTTTGAAGGCGCAAAGGCAGCCGTTTTTAACGATGGCGTAATCAAATGCCACGTCCACCACGCGAACTGCCAACCCAGCGCGAACACCAGCATCGCGGTCAACAATCGCAATAACAGCTGGATTTGCTTTGGCGACATGCCATTCATTTTTGGCCTGGCGTGGATAATTTATGCATGTCTATATCAACGTAGCGCCAAGGCTCATATCCGAAGGGATGCTTCTTGTAGCCCAGAATCCACGGATGCATCAGGATTGTGCCTTGCTTCAGGGTGTTCACGCGCCAGGGATTGTAGACCCAAAGGATATGTACCATCTGCTGATAGAGCCGGGTGCGCTCCGGCGTGTCGGGCATGATTTTAATGCGTTCGTAAAGCGTGTCGAATTCGGGTCGCGAGAACAAGGTGTAATTCGCGCCGCCGATGGACTTGCTCCAGAATAATTGCAGGAAATTTTCGCCGTCAGGGTAGTCGGCAACCCAGCCATAGCTGAACATTTGTACCTTGCCCAGTTGCGCCTGCTTTCGCAATTGCGGGAGTTTTTCGACCTTGTTGAAGGTCATGCGGATGCCGATGCGCGCCATTGCCCGTCCCCACAATTCATTGCGACTGCGCACGCGCTGGTCCGGGATCGACGCGTGATCGACCACGAGTGGGGTTCCGTCGGGCATTTCGCGCCAGCCATCGCCATCGCGGTCGATAAATCCGTAGGTATCGAGCAGCGCCTTGGCACGCGCCGGGTTGTACTCGTGGAACGATGCCTTCTCATCGACGAATCCGGCCATGCCCGCAGCGATGGGACTCCAGGCCTCCAGTGCCTGGCCTTTCTCGATAATGGCGATTTCGTCCTGCACCGGGAACGCCATCGACATCGCGCGACGCAGCGCGACGCGCTCGGGCGTGTAACCGCCGATGGTTTTGTCTTCCATATTGAACGTGGTGTAGGTCAGCCAGGCAATTTCATCGGGCGTGGCGTTGATGCCTGCACGCACCAGATTCGGCGCCAGTTTGCCGCCGGGGAGTGCCGCATCGGCAAGCGGTGGCGGTATCGGTCGGATGTAATCGTGCTCTGCGCCGAGGAACGCCAGCCAGCGTGGCTGGTCTTCCTCGATGACATCCACCACAATTTGCTGGACCAGCGGCAGGCGCTTGCCGTTCAGGTGGGCGGCGATTGCAGCGTCGTTCTTGCCGTCGCCGCCGACGGCGTCGAAATACACTTCCCGAAAATCCGGGTTGGCTTCCTGCGTGACGCGGGATGAACGTCGCCATTCCTTGAGGCGGAAAGGGCCGGTGCCAATCGGGTGCTCGGCGACGGCGATGCCATATTGTTCAACCACTTCGCGCGCCAGGGCCGCCGTCGCCGGCATGGTCAGGATGTAGGGAAGGTTGTAGTCAGGGGCTTTGAGACGGATCACGAGGGTGTGCGAATCGACAGCCTCGAGACCGCGTATGGGTTTGTCGTAATCAAACTTGCCGGTTTTCTTGGCGGCATCGGCGAGTTCGTTCAAGCCCTCGACTTTGCCATCGAGCAGGAATTGCCATTGCGCGCGATTGGTCGGATCGAGCAGGCGTTTCATGCTGTAGACATAGTCGGCAGCGACCAATTCACGCGGTCGGCCCTTGAAGGCCGGGTGGTCGGTAAAGCGGATGCCCCGCTTTAATTTGATGGTGTAGGTTTTTCCATCCGCTGAAATTTCGGGCAGTGCTGCGGCGGCGCGCGGCTGCAACTTGATCGGACGGGCCAGGTGGTCGTATTGTAAAAGCGCATCAAAAATATTGTCGCAGAGCGTGCCTGTGAACTCGTCGGATTCAACGGCGCAATCGAAGCCTCTTTCGGCGGACGGGTAGGCGGTGCGTATGACTTTGAGCGGCGTGGCCGCGAATGCGTACGAGGATACAAACAGGAAAACGAATGGGAAAACAAACGCCATTGCCGTCAGGCACGAACCCAATGCGACCGTTCGGTAATTTCCCGTCATCATCTTGTCGCCCGGTCGGCTCAATGCAGAATCCGCATCACGCCCTGCTCCTCGACGGTCGTTCCCAGCGGAGACAGTGAGGCGTGATGCAAAATCATGCGCCAGCCATGCGGGGTGAGCAGATAAACATTGGTCGCGAGCACCGGTGGGATTTCCTCGCTGCGTTCGGCAA
>JAJAYN010000286.1 GCA_026786225.1 Burkholderiales bacterium
CGGCGCCGAGATTCTGGCTATCGACCAACGAAACCTGGCGATGTGGCGCACCGGCGCGGACCATATGCGACCCAAGTGGGGCATCTATCGCAAACATCACGCGATGTTGAATCAGCATCGCGAAGACTCGATCTACTTCGCAGCTTTCGGGATTACGCGCGGGACGGTGCCGGCGACTAACTGCCGCTGAGCGCGCCAGCCTACTGAAAATCGCAGATTCAAATGCGCGGCAGGCTAAACAACCGGCGTCAGCAGTTTCCCCGATTCAAAAAAACTGCGTAGGTTGGCCAACGTCAAGTCCGCCATCGCCCGGCGCGTTTCGTTGGTGCCGCTGGCAATGTGCGGCAGCAGCACCACGTTGTCCAGCGCGAGCAGCGCAACCGGTACCTGTGGCTCGTTCTCGAATACATCGAGTCCGGCACCGGCGATTTTTTTGTTGACCAGCGCATCCACCAGTGCCGCCTCATCGACCACCGTGCCACGCGCAATGTTGATGAGAAAACCATCGTGGCCCAATGCCTCGATCACGCCGGCGGAAACAAGATGCCGTGTTTCAGGGCCGCCTGCGCTTGCAACGACGAGAAAATCTGCCCAGCGTGCTAGGTCAACGAGTGACGGTTCATAGGCAAACGCCACGTCTTCCACGCGACGCCGATTGTGATAGCGCACGTCCATGTCAAAGCCCGATGCGCGTTTCGCAATCGCGCGACCAATGCGGCCGAGGCCGAGAATTCCCAGGCGCTTGCCGCTCACACGCGTCTGCAAGGCAAACGCACCGCGTTGCCAGTCGCCGCGACGCACGAATCGCTCCGACGCCGAAATGCCGCGCGCCACGTCGATCAGCAGGCCAAATGCGATATCAGCCACGCAATCATTGAGTACATCCGGTGTATAGCCGACGGGTATGCCACGCTTTGCTGCAGCGCTCACATCGATCGTGTCGTAACCGACGCCAAAACTGGAAATCACTTTCAGGTTCGGCAACGCTTCAATCAGCGCCGCATCGGCCCCCCAGCGCGCAGAGGTGGCGAGGCCGACAAACTCACTACCATTCATGGCAAGGTACGCATTCTGGTCCGCCTCCTTCCACAACTGATGCACATCAAACTGTTCGGCAAGCGCTTTTTCGAGGGCGGGCAGGTAAGCGCCTTTTTGTAGTACGCGAGGTTTCATTGGGTTTTGCCAGTGGTTAGTTGGGCGGCGTGGCCGATATAAAATCCTCAACCAGTTTAACGGGCGCACCCGCAAGCGCTGCCGCGTCTGTCAAGGTTTTGATTGCCCCAGCGGACAACAACAGTCCCTCGCGCTGTTGACGTGCACGCGTATTGCGCTCGACGTCGCCGGGCATCAGCACCGACTTGTCGGCTTTGGCCGGCGTCGCGGATTTGAGCCACGCAGAGAATCGCGCCGCTTCGGTGACAATCCAGTCATCTGCCGCCAACAGCGTGGGATCAATGGCGATGACGGTGAAGTTATTGCAATTGATTTTCCGGTCCGCGCCGCTTGCCCCGCCGCCGGAAATCGCTCCTGCCATCAGGTCTACCATCAGCGAAAGCGCATATCCTTTGTGGCCCGCCTCCAGCCCGCCTAGCGGCAGCAACGAACCACCGTCGTAAAGCGCTTTGGCATCGGTCGTGGATTTCCCCTCGCGGTCCACGATCCATCCCTCAGGAACCGGCTTGCCTGCGTCGCGATTTAGCCGCACTTTGCCTTCGGCCACCACCGACGTGGTGAGATCGACGATGATGGGCGCGCCGCCCGCGACTGGCATGCCCCAGGCCAGCGGGTTGGTCGATAGCCGCCCTTCGCGTCCACCCCACGGCGCCACTCTCGGCATCGACAGCGTGTTGACGAAATGAAACGACACGCAACCCTGCTCCGCAGCCAGCTCTACCCAATCGCCCAGACGACCAACGTGCGCGATATTGCGCAATGCAACCAGTGCAATTGCCTGGGTTTTCGCTTTGGCACACGCCAGACGTGTCGCGTGTTCGGCACCGATTTGGCCAAAACCCAGTCCGCCCTCGAGCACCGCAAAGCCCTGTCCCTCACTGACCACGACTGGCTCCACGCGGCAAACAATCTCACCTTTTTGAATTTGTTCGACGTATTGCTTGACGCGCAACACGCCGTGCGAGCCGTGACCAACGAGATCGGACATGACGAGATAGCGCGCGACAGCGGTAGCTTCATCCGCATTTGCGCCTGCCGCAACCAAAATCTTCGCGGCGAGATCTTCAAGCGCGCGCGGCCTCGCGAGCAGGTCAACGCTCACGTGTGATCAGCTTTTGAATTTGTCTCGCAACGCCTGCGTCGCGCCGCGAAACACGCCCAGATCGCTGCCGACGGCGACGAAGGTGCAACCCCATTCAATGTATCGGCGCGCGTCTGCTTCCGCTGGTGCCAGGATGCCGCTTGGCTTGCCGTTGGCGCAGGTGCGCTCAATTAAATGCTTGATCACGGACTGCACTTCGGGATGGCCGGGATTGCCCAGGTGCCCGAGTGCTGCAGACAAATCGCCGGGTCCGACAAAAATGCCATCGACACCGTCTACTTGCGCAATCGCATCAACCGCGTCGACACCAGCGCGGCTCTCGATCTGCACCATCACCGCGATGTGGTCATTGATCGTCGCGAAATAATCAGGCACGGTGCCATAGCGATTGTTGCGCTGAGAAACCGAAATCCCGCGTATGCCTGCAGGCGGATAGCGGGTGGCGGCGACGGCGTTGCGCGCCTGTTCGGCCGACTCGATAAACGGGATGAGGAAATTGTGAAAGCCGGCATCCAGCAAGCGCTTGATGATGACCGGCTCGTTCCACGGTGGGCGTACCACCGGCGCACTCGCGCTGTCTTTCAACGCCATCAACTGCGGGATGAGCGAGATGACATCGTTGGGTGAATGTTCGGCGTCGAGCAGCAGCCAATCGAAACCAGCAATCCCAAGGATTTCAGTCGTGATCGGATTGGCGAGTGAACACCAGCAGCCAGTAAGTTGCTTACCCGCCAGCAGGTCGCGGCGAAAAGTATTGGGCGGGGTTTGATAAGGTGACATGACAGCTCCGTAGAAAATTAATCGACCTGTGCACCAGAGACCTTGGCTGCCTTTGACCATTTGACAATCTCGGCTTGCACGAATTCAGTGAATTGCTGTGGCGTCCCGGCGACGACGACGAATCCTTGTGCCTGCAGGCGCTGCTTCATCTCGGGAAGGTTCATCGCTTTAGTGATTGCTTCGTTTAGTTTCTGGATCACGTCTTTCGGCGTTCCCGCTGGCGCGGTGAGACCAAACCAGGAGACTGCCGAAAAGCCCGGGAAGCCGGATTCAGCAATTGTCGGCACACTCGGATAAACGGGATTGCGCTCCAGACTGGCCACAGCGAGTGCGCGCAGCTTCCCGCCCTGCACCTGCGGCAACGCGTTGTCCTGATTGATAAACAGGATCGGCACCTGGCCCGCGATGGTGTCAGTGATGGCCGGTCCGCCGCCTTTGTAAGGCACATGGACCAGGCTGATGCCCGAGGCCAGCTCCAGCATCTTCATCGCCAGATGGCCCGATGAGCCATTACCTGAACTGGCATGCGAATACTTGCCCGGTGAGGCCTTGGCCAGTGCGATAAATTCGGCAAACGTCATCGCCGGGAATTCCGGATTCACGACCAGCACATTCGGGCCGGTGGCCAGCAGAGAGACGTGTGCGAAATCCTTGTCCGCAAACGGCATGCTGCGGTAGAGCGAATAGTTGATCGCGTTGGAGCCGACACCCGACACCAGAAACGTGTAGCCATCAGGTGCCGCCTTGGCCACAAAGTCGGAGCCGATGTTGCCGTTGGCACCGCCTTTGTTTTCGATGATCACCGGTTGACCAAGCGACTTGGTCAGCTCCTGCGCCAACTGCCGTCCCACTGCATCGGTGCTACCGCCGGGCGGGAAGGGTACGATGAATTTGATTGTTTTGGCGGGCCAGGCTTGTGCGTGGAGAAGTGGCGCGCACATCAAACCCAGTGCTGCGAGCAGCGTGACGCCGATGACTTTCGCAAAACGGTTCCGCATAAATTTCTCCTCTGGATAAATCAACTATTTTCGTAGAACGCCATTCGGCAAGGGTGCTGGCGGCAAAATGGCTGGAAAGGCGGGCTGGTGCTGGAGTTTGCCTATGTAAAATTAAGCCAGGGTATACGCCGTCTTCACCGTCGTATAAAACTCCGCCGCATATCGTCCCTGCTCCCGCGGTCCGTAGCTTGATCCTTTGCGCCCACCAAACGGCACGTGATAATCCACGCCCGCTGTCGGCACATTCACCATCACCATTCCCGCCTGAATATGTCGCTTGAAATGCGTGGCGTGTTTCAGCGAGGTCGTGCAGATGCCCGCAGACAAACCGAACTCGGTATCGTTGGCGAGCATCAGTGCTTCATCGTAATCCTTGGCGCGCACGACCGATGCGACCGGCCCAAAAATCTCCTCGCGGCAGATGCGCATATTGTTGTCGCAATCCGTGAACAACGCAGGGGAAAAATAGAAACCTTCCTTCTCGCGCTTGACGCGTTCGCCGCCGCATACGAGTGTGGCACCTTCGCTCTTGCCGATGGCGATGTAGCGTTCGTTCTGCTCAAGTTGCTTCACATCGACGACCGGTCCGATTTGCGTTTTCGGGTCGCGCGCATCGCCGACGATCAAACTCTGCACGCGCTCAGTCAGGCGTTTCACGAACGCATCGTGAATGCCGACCGTGACGATGATGCGACTCGACGCCGTACAGCGCTGCCCGGTGGAATAGAAAGAACCCTGCACCGCGACTTCTACTGCCTGCTCAAGATTCGCATCATCGAGCACCACCAGCGGATTCTTGCCGCCCATTTCGAGCTGCATTTTGGCCATGCGTTTCAATGCGGACGCACCGATATTCTTGCCCGTCGCAACCGACCCGGTAAAGCTGATCGCATCGACTTCTTCATGATCGACCATCGCCTGTCCAACCACGGAGCCACGGCCGATGAGCAGATTGAATACACCCACCGGCAACCCAGCGCGCGAAATGATTTCCGCCAATGCCCACGAACAACCCGGTACCAGATCGGCAGGCTTGAACAC
>JAJAYN010000287.1 GCA_026786225.1 Burkholderiales bacterium
GTCGACCCAAATGCGAGGTCACCATCACTGCAGCTCCATGGTCGAGTGCAAGCCGGATCGCGGGAATGGAGGCGCGGATACGGGTGTCGTCGGTGATATTGCCTGCATCATCCTGCGGGACGTTCAAGTCCGCGCGGATAAAGACCCGCCGACCTTTAAGGTCAAGTTCGCTTAGCCGAATAAATGCCATTGATACCCTTTCGCGTGATTTGCAGTCGCCAATCTTCTACTTGGGAAGACACCCATCAATTCCTCTTTTCGCTTCAGCGAGTGTTTCGACACCAAGCAGCAGTTTTTGGTTGGTTCGGTTATGACGCCAGTTTCCTTGTGAAACATGGTGAGCGCTTCAAGATTTGCTCCTCCAATTAGGGCCGCTGCTCTTCAGCGGTCGGTGCCGACAGCTTTTTACGGCCTGGTGAATTTTTCCGCATACGCTGCAATTCTTCACAAACGCTTCCCGCCGTGGTGACAAACAGAAACGGGAAGATCGCGTGAATCAAAGCCGCAATACCGCCGAAAGTCATTTTGAATCCGAATCGTAGAGCGAATGCGAAATGCTCACCGTACGTCTCGTTCACGCTGTTGGGATGCGTCGTAAACGGGTTGCTCATCGACTTGCTCTCACGCAGTTTCTGGCTCGGAAAACAACTTGAGGCCAACAACGCCCGCAACGATCAACAGAATGCAGACCAGTCGCGGCAAGGACTTCGATTCGCCAAACAACAACACCCCGCCGATTGCCGCACCCACCGCCCCGATACCCACCCACACTGCATAACCTGTGCCGACCGGAATGGATTTGAGTGCGATGGCTAGCAGCCAGACACTGGCGATCATGGCGCCTATCGTAATCACTGATGGCACGGGCTTGCTGAAACCTTCGGTGTACTTGATGCCGAGCGCCCAGACGACTTCAAAGAAACCTGCGACGATGAGGCAAAGCCATGAAGTGGACATGTTGCGTCGCGCGACCTTGGGTTCAGGTGAAGTTAGACTATTTCGCCGCCATCAACGCGACGGTGGTATCGAGCATACGATTGCTGAAGCCCCACTCGTTGTCGTACCAGCTGGTCACCTTGACGAGACGACCAGATACTTTGGTCAGGGTTGAATCGAAGGTGGATGAATGCGCATCGTGGTTGAAGTCGCCCGATACCAGTGGCCCGGTGTTGTACGCCAGAATGCCCTTCATGCCCGGCTCTTCTGATGCCGCCTTCATGATCGCGTTCACTTCATCGACCGTGGTGTCGCGGGCAGCGATGAAAGACAGGTCAACGATGGAGACGTTGATGGTCGGCACGCGAATCGCAAAGCCGTCCAGCTTGCCGTTGAGTTCAGGCAGCACCAGACCGACAGCAGCAGCGGCACCGGTCTTGGCGGGAATCATATTCATCGGCGCCGAACGTGCACGACGCAGGTCTTCGTGCATCACGTCGGTCAGCACCTGATCGTTGGTATACGCGTGCACGGTGGTCATCAGGCCATTCACCAAGCCGATCTTGTCGTGTAGCGGTTTGACCAGCGGCGCAAGACAGTTGGTGGTGCAGGAGGCATTCGAGATTACCGTCATCGCCTGGGTCAGCACGCTGTGATTGACGCCGTAAACGATGGTGGCGTCGACATCCTTGCCGCCCGGTGCCGAGATAATCACCTTCTTTGCGCCGCCCCGCAAATGGGCCGATGCCTTTTCCTTGGTGGTAAAGAAGCCTGTGCATTCCAAAACCACATCGACGTTCATTTCACCCCAGGGCAATTGCGCCGGGTCGCGCTGCGCGAATACTTTTATCTTGTCGCCTGCACCGCCATTGGACACCACCAGAGAATCGCCGTCGACGACGACGGTGCCGGGAAATTTGCCATGCGCGGTGTCATATCGTGTCAAATGGGCGTTGGTGTCGACCGGGCCAAGATCGTTGATGGCAACAATCTGGATGTCGTGTTTTTTGTGGCCTTCGTAGTGGGCACGGAGAATATTGCGGCCGATGCGACCGTAGCCATTGATGGCGACGCGGATGGTCATGTTGTCTTTCCTGCAAGCGGTTATGGGAGTTTGTTCGGTAAAAACGCTGACCGAGAACGGCTGATTTTACCGCAAAGGGTGTTTTCGCCCAAATGGCTACTGCCCCTCACCCCACCCTCTGCTTCGCTTCAAGTGTCCCCTTGTCCCGAGGGAGACGGTGAGAAATGCGGCACGCGAAGATTGAAATTGTCGTGCTGGAACGAAGGATGGCGAGATAATGGCGGCATGAAAAAGGTCGTCATTGCGTCTGGTAACGCCGGGAAATTGCGCGAGTTCGCCGCACTGCTGGCACCGTTCGAGTTTGAAGCAGTCCCGCAGAAAACGCTCGGGGTCAGTGAGGCCGAAGAGCCGTACATTACGTTCGTCGAGAACGCGCTTGTCAAAGCACGCCATGCATCCAAGGCGACGGGGCTGCCTGCGCTGGCTGATGACTCGGGCATTTGTGCTTATGCGCTGGGTGGCAGGCCGGGCGTACTTTCAGCGCGATTTGCGGGTGAGCCGCGCGACGACAGGCGTAACAACGAGAAACTGGTCGCCGCGTTGAAAGGGCACAACGACCATCGCGCTTATTACTATTGCGCGCTGGTTTTTGTGACGAATGCCGATGATCCACATCCACTCATTGCGACTGGCGAGTGGCACGGTGAAATCATCGCGGCGGCACGTGGAGAGGGCGGGTTTGGCTACGACCCGCATTTTCTTTTACCCGCGGATGGCTGTACGGCGGCGGAGTTGCCAGCCGAAATCAAGAACCGCATCAGTCATCGTGGCAAGGCGATGCAAGTATTGGCCGAAATGCTTCGCGAGATGCAGACGCTCAAGGGCGAATAGTGCCAAACACCGCGCCAATACTGGGGTTAGGGCCGATTACCGGAGGTGCATTGTTGACAGTGCTACCGCCGCTGTCAATCTACATACACATCCCGTGGTGCGTGCGCAAATGTCCCTACTGCGACTTCAACAGCCATGAGGCCAAAGGGGAGGCACCAGAGCGCCGTTACGTCGATGCACTGATTTCGGATCTGGATCATTCATTGCCAAAAATTTGGGGGCGACGCGTTTATTCGATCTTCTTCGGCGGCGGTACGCCTAGCCTGTTCTCGGCCAAAGCCATCGACGACATCCTCGCGGCGGTACGCGCCCGCGTCGCGCTGGACGTGGAGGCAGAGATTACATTGGAAGCCAATCCCGGCACTTTTGAGGCAGAGAAGTTTCGGGGCTATCGCGACGCCGGCGTCAACCGACTTTCCATCGGCATCCAGAGTTTTGATGACCGACACTTGAAGGCGCTGGGACGCATCCACGGCAGCGGCGAGGCAAAGCGTGCGATCGACATCGCGCAAGCCAATTTCGATAACATCAACCTCGACGTCATGTTCGCGCTGCCTGGCGACGGCAGCAGACAGACGCTTGTTGAGTGCGAGCGGGATATCGATACCGCGCTGTCCTTCGACACCAATCACTTATCGGTCTATCACCTCACGCTGGAGCCGAATACGCTGTTTCATCGCTTTCCACCCGCGCTGCCGGATGACGATGCGGCTGCTGACATGCAGGAGATGATTTCGCAGAAACTTGGACATGCGGGTTACCAGCACTACGAAACATCCGCCTATGCCAAACCGGGCAAGGAATGCCGTCATAACCTCAATTACTGGCGCTTTGGGGACTACCTTGGCA
>JAJAYN010000288.1 GCA_026786225.1 Burkholderiales bacterium
ATGTCGGTCCAATCCATCTTGGTCAGCGTTTCTTTCCATGCCGGGCTTTTAACTGTGGTATCGATGGCGGCGAGCAGTTCCTTCTTTTGTGCGTCGCTGATGCCGGGCGCGGCAAACACACCGCGCCAGTTAAACAAATCGACCGCAACACCTTGCTCACGCAATGTTGGTACATCGATGCCGGCGGCACGTTTCTCGGACGAAATGGCCAGCGCGCGAAATTTGCCGCCCTTGATCTGCGCGGCAAATTCACCGTAGCCGGAAACCCCAACCGTGACGTGGCCGCCGAGAATGGCCGCCTGCGCTTCACCGCCGCCTGCGTACGGAATGTAATTGACTTTGGAAGGATCCACGCCGACCGCACCAGCGATCATGCCAGCCAGAATATGGTCTGTCCCGCCGGCGCTACCACCACCCCAACTCACCGAACCGGGATTGGCTTTCAACATGTCCGTCAGGTCTTTCAAGGTCTTGATCGGTGAATTCGCGGGTACCACGAGGACTTCATACTCGCCTGTCAGTCGCGCCATCGGCGTGACCATGCCGAGATTCACTGCCGACTTGTTCAGGATAATGCCGCCAACCATCACCATGCCGCCGACCATGATGGCATTGCCATCACCCTTGGACGTATTGACGAACTGCGCGAGCCCGATGGTGCCGCCTGCGCCACCCTTGTTGTCGAACTGGGCATTTTTGACCACGCCGGCCTTGATCATGGCCGCGGAAAAATTACGGCCGGTCTGGTCCCATCCGCCGCCCGGATTGGCCGGAATCATGAACTTCACACTGTCCAGTGCAACGGCAGACGTGCCGACGATAAATGATGCGACAACTGCGCATGCACCCAGAAGTCTGGATACGGTTTTCATGGCTTCTCCTCGAACGATATTGTGGAATGATATTTTTTGCGGTTCGCTTTTAAGTTTAGCCGTTGAAGGCATCAATTACAAACGACGCTGTCTTCGGCCATGTCGCGACACGTTTCAGCGTCGCATGAAATGCCGGGCACAAAAAAATGCCCGACGCCTTTGGGGCATCGGGCAAACCGCTCTCGGAGGAGAAATGCAATGGCGTTAGCCACCGCACTACCTATTTAGCAGTTGTCGTGCCAACTACGACTGGCAAATAAAATCAATCACTTAGACTGTACAACCCACCTCATTGGTGCACCGCAACAGAGCAATACGTTGGTGCAGCGCGCCTAAGCAGTGCCCAATTGACCTGGAATCCTCAGTTGGACGGGTGTGAGTGTGCGTTTTTGCGGCTTTCTGGCAAGACGCGACGACGACGCAGGCTTCACCCTGCTAGGAGAAGCAACACCGCCAGGGAGCCGCAAAAACGTGCAATCGCACCCGTAGTGCTGTCACCGAAAAGGTGATCAGCCAGACTGCGAAACTTTTCAATCTTATCAAGCGCATATTGATCGTGATTAGCGGTCAACTGAGGATTCTAGGTCTAACCTTCCCGCTGCCAGTCTTTTCGGTACTTGCCGCGAATCGGTCGATAGTAATTCAGCACCGACGCCAGGTCGGCATCGACATCCCCGCTGGTGCTCATCAGCGGTCCAAACCCAATCACCTTGCGCGAAAAATCGAAGTACGCCAGTAACACGGGCACGCCTGCGCCGTGCGCGATGTGCAGGAAGCCCTTTCTCAATCCCTTGTCGCGTTGACGTGTGCCTTCCGGCGCGAGTGCCAACACCATGCGTTCGGAACCACGAAACGCCTGCACCGCATCACCCACCACGCCGTGCGTGGATGCGCGATTGACGGGAATGCCGCCGATGGAGTGCATCCATTTGCCGAACAGCCCGCGAAACAAAGTGTGCTTGCCCAGAAAGGAAATCTTTATATCCAACGCCCACAACACCATGACGCCGATGACGAAGTCCCAATTAGTCGTGTGCGGCGCGACGGCAATCACGACCTTGGGAATGTCTGGCAAATCGCCTTCGAATCGCCAGCCCGAGAGGCGCATCAGCATTCTCCCCAGTGCACGGCTGATCGGGGCATGCCGGCGCGCATACGAGGCCGGCACGATATCGAAGCGCACTTCAGCCATGTTGGCTCAGGCGACAGGCACTTTATGGCGTGCGACGGGTGGGAATAACCGGTAGCGCGAACTTAGGCGCGCTTATCCGCGCTTCTTGGCCGCCAGCAGCGCTTCGTGCAACGACTCTTCAGAGAGTTTATTGACGCTTGAGGAAATGGCTTCTGCCAGCGGAATGGCCGAGACCGGGAGCTTGGCGATGTTGACCTTCTCGACGAATTTGGCGGCCGCACCGGCGACGCGCAACAGCGCTTCACGGTCAGACATCATGAATTCAATTTCGCTTCGCAGCATTTGTACAGCGGGATGTTCTTTTGAGGTTTTCATGGTTTTCTCGTGTGGTCCAATGCGGACAGTTTAGCTTGCATTGGCCAACGGCAGATTGATCAACAGATTCTGCGGCTTGAGTTTCAGTTGATTGTCTTCGGTGATCGCCAAACCGAGGTACACCGGCTTGCCCGCGACATCGCGACGAATATCGGGGGCATCGGCTATGTCGACCCTGAACAGACAGATCAGACGACCACGACGCGCCTCACTGACCTCGGCACCCTCGTACAAATCGTTGAGGATTGCCGAAGACTCGATGTCCAGTCCCACGTGCCAGCGCCAGGCATCGTCGTCGATGCTGCCCATCGTTGCGACACTCACCAGCGCGCCAAAAAAATGCGTGATCCATCGCCCCAGCACCCGCGCCAACGCCTCTTCTCCGGCACGCCCATGGGTAAGGTCCAGCAAATAATTGTGGCGGCTCTCGCGCAGGAAGTAGAGCTGTGCATTTTCATGGGACATCACGTCCATATTCATTTCGCGCAGCGCCGTTCCCTGCTGCGATAGCAATCGGCCGATATTGCCGAAGCCACCGGTCTCGGCGAACAGCGCGATTGTTTCCGCATCTGCCGCCAATACCTGGCCGCCCTCCGTGGAGATACGCTGGCGCCGAAAAAACATTTCAGCCGCGCGCAGTTCGTACGGATCTTCACACCCATCCAGTATTCTGCGGATGATGGCGTGTGCGGCAAGATCGACAAACAGCGGCGGCAGCGTGATCGCACCGCCCCGAAATAGCTGCAAATAGAACCGCTCCAGCGTCACGGCATCGGCCAGTAATTTCCGCAACGCAAAAAAATGGACATAGTTCTCGCGCGTATCAGCGTCTTCCACGCCGGCGATTTCATTTTCGCCAACAACACGCTGCGGATTGCTGAGCAACGATGCATACAGCGCCCGCTCCCTTGGGCCCGACTCACTGATCGGTGCCAACTCCGTACGCGCCAACAGCCAGCGCAGATAATCCGGCGTAACGCGCAGCCAGCCGTGATCGTTTCGTTGCAGCGTTTGGTAGCCGCTTGATTGCCAGAAATCCTGCATGGTTTATGTCGTGCCCTTCATTCTTGTGACCCGGAAGAAGCGTAGCGCAATCCGCGAAGATATTCCAAATGGGAACTTCTCAAAACCTAATATCCGTTCGCCCCCAGCTTCAAGCATGCTGGGGCAGGCTCTGAGGTATCGAAGGGCAAAGCGTACCGCGCTGAATCAATAGCTTACGGAGCCAGCGCTTCGATACCTCAGCGCGAACGGAGATGTCGAGAAGTTCCCAAATGCGCAGAACGCCATCTCGCGCGGCAGTTGGCGCAAAAACGCCTGAAACGCCTCGCCAGTGCTTGTGTTTCGTATAAGCGAATGTCCAATAAGTCTCCCTGGAATGTATGTTGCGCCCACGACTACTGCGCCGATCCGTTTCTTCTGCTTGCCACTTTGCCGCACGACAATTGACGAGTAACCATTTCGGTTGCAAAATACAGGCATTCTGATTGCCGAGAAAAAACATGCCCGTATCCCTCACCATCAAAAACATCCCCGACGACTTGTACCTGCGACTGAAACAAGCTGCAGAGTCGAATCATCGCAGTATGAATGGCCAGGCAATTGTCAGTCTTGATGGTGCGCTCACCAAGCAAATACTTTCTGCCGAGGACTGGCTCGCTGGCGTCGACTCATTGCGCCAGTCAATTGGCAAGAAATTCAAGGCGGGTGAAATTGATCGCGCCAAGCGCGTGGGTCGCAAGTAGTAACCCATGATTGTTGCGGATACCAATGTCATCGCTTACCTTTTTCTTGAGAGCGAACATACACAGCGAGCCCGGCAATGGTTGGCAATTGATAACGAATGGCATGTCCCTCCCCTTTGGCGAAGTGAACTCATGAATATTCTGGCGCTGCATATGCGAAAGGACCTGCTGTCGTTGAGGCAAGCGCTGGCAATTCAGGCGCAGGCCGCAAGTCGTCTGGCTGAATACGAGTACCAACCCATGGCGAAGAACGTACTGACATTGGCCAAAGAGAGCGGTTGTACCGCCTATGACTGTGAATTTATTGCGACGGCCAAGGCGTTAGGATGCGCCCTGGTCACTGGCGATAAAGCGCTTTTGAAAGCGTTTCCCGCCGTCGCAATTTCCTTTACGCCCTGATAAACGATGGTCGGCATAATGAGAAATGGCTTGAATCGACCACTGGGCGCGGTCGATTCGTGACAACCCATCCGCTTGCGGATAATCGCCTCACTTCGCCGCAGCGGAGACGCCGGTCACCGCCTCGATGATCGCCTTGCTCGACGCAGGCTTGAGCAGATACGCCACCGCGCCTGCCTCCAACGCTTCGCGCCGGATCGTTTGGTCATCCATCGCCGACAACAAAACGACGCGGCACGTTGAATCCGCATTCAGGCGCAAATTCTTCAGGAAGCTGATGCCCGAGAGTTTCGGCATACGAATGTCGCAGACCACGGCGTCAAACGGATTGGCACGATACATTTCAAGCGCGGTCATGCCATTACCGGCAGTCTCGACGTGGTAGCCGGCCCGGCGCAACACTGCAGAGACGTACTCCACCATCGTGCTGTCATCATCGACGACCATCGCCCGCTTTGGCGATACAGGGATTTCGTTTGTCATTTATTGATCTTGTATCCCGCAATGTAAATTATTGTTTGACGCAGTCGATGTAGTACGCGAGGTTGCCATCGCGTTCTGTCTCGACCAGGCCATGGATATCGGTTTCAAAACCGGCAAATTTGCCATTGAATTCTCGCGCAAAACGCAAATATTGCACAATCGTTTTGTTAAAGCGCTCGCCCGGAATCAGCAGCGGAATGCCAGGTGGGTACGGCGTGAGCAGCACGCTGGCAATGCGGCCTTCGAGATCGTCAATACCGACGCGATCAATCTCGCGATGCGCAAGCCTCGCGTAGGCATCGGCAGGTTTCATGGCCGGCTGCATATCGGATAAATACATTTCCGTCGTCAGCCTGGCCACATCGTTGGCCTTGTACATGTCGTGAATCTGCTGGCACAGATCCTTCAGCCCGACGCGCTCGTAACGCGGCTGCGTGGCCACGAACTCAGGCAGGATTTTCCACATCGGCTGATTCTTGTCGTAGTCGTCCTTGAACTGCTGCAATGCCGTCAGTAACGTATTCCAGCGGCCCTTGGTGATACCGATGGTGAACATGATAAAGAACGAATAAAGCCCCGTCTTCTCCACGATCACACCGTGTTCGGCGAGGAATTTGGTCACGATGGAAGCGGGTATGCCGGTCTTGGCAAATTTGCCGGAAACGTCCAGCCCGGGGGTAATGATCGTGGACTTGATCGGATCGAGCATATTGAAGCCCGATGCCATATTGCCAAAGCCGTGCCACTTGTCATTGGTTTTAAGCACCCAGTCTTCGCGGGAACCGATACCCTCGTTGGTAAGCTTGTCCGGCCCCCACACCTTGAACCACCAATCCTTGCCCCATTCGTCATCCACCTTGCGCATGGCGCGGCGGAAATCGAGCGCTTCCGAAATCGATTCCTCCACCAGTGCATGTCCACCCGGCTGTTCCATCATTGCCGCCGACACGTCGCAAGACGCGATGATCGCGTATTGCGGCGAGGTCGAGCTATGCATGAGGTAGGCCTCGTTGAAGGTCGTCTTGTCGAGCTTTCTGTTTTCGGATTCCTGCACGATGATTTGCGAGGCCTGCGAAATGCCGGCGAGCAATTTGTGCGTAGAGTGCGTGGCAAAAATCATCCCGTCTTTGGAGCGCGGTCTGTCCTTGCCGATGGCGTGCATGTTCTTATAGAAATCATGGAATGTGGCATGCGGCAACCAAGCCTCGTCGAAGTGCAACGTATCGATGCGATCGCCCAGCACATCTTTCAACATCTCCACGTTGTAGAGCACGCCGTCGTAAGTCGACTGCGTAATCGTGAGGATGCGCGGCTTGGATTTCTTGTCGGCGATAAAGGGATTGGCGTCGATTTTTTTCTGGATACTCGCTTCGCTGAATTCACTCAGCGGAATCGGCCCGATGATGCCAAGGTGATTGCGCGTCGGCATCAGGAACACCGGATTGGCACCCGTCATGATGATGGCGTGGAGGATCGAGACGTGACAGTTGCGATCCACCACCACCGTATCGCCCGGTGCCACGTTCGCGTGCCAGACCATTTTGTTCGAGGTTGATGTGCCGTTGGTGACGAAGAAGCAATGGTCGGCGTTGAAAATGCGCGCAGCATTGCGTTCGGACGCAGCGACTGGGCCGGTGTGATCGAGCAACTGCCCCAACTCATCAACGGCGTTGCATACGTCCGCGCGGAGCATGTTCTCACCAAAAAACTGATGGAACATCTGACCTACCGGTGACTTCAGGAACGCGACACCACCCGAGTGACCGGGGCAATGCCAGGAGTAAGAACCGTCCTGCGCGTAATGAATGAGCGCGCGGAAGAACGGCGGCGCCAGTGAATCGAGATACGATTTCGCTTCACGGATGATGTGGCGCGCCACGAATTCGGGCGTGTCTTCAAACATGTGAATGAAGCCGTGCAGCTCGCGCAGGATATCGTTGGGAATGTGTTGCGAGGTACGCGTTTCGCCGTAGAGGTAGATCGGCACTTCGGCATTCTTGAAACGCACTTCTTCGATGAAGGCACGCACGCGCAGCACGGCGGGATCGATCTCGGGGCCGGGCGTGAACTCTTCATCGTCGATGGAAAGGATGAATGCCGACGCGCGGCTTTGCTGCTGCGCAAACTGCGACAGATTGCCGTAGCTCGTTGCGCCCAGCACTTCCATGCCCTCTTTTTCGATTGCGTCCGCGAGCGCACGGATGCCAAGGCCCGAAGCATTCTCGGAACGAAAATCCTCGTCGATGATGACGATGGGAAAGCGAAATTTCATGGGGTTTCCTGGAGGCGGGAAGTCAAGATGGCGAGCGGCGGATTATACGGCAGCGGCAATCCAGGCGGCAGTAACATGCAGTAACGGCATCTAGAAGCCCTCATCCGCGCGCAGATACCGCCACTGCCCCATCGGCAAATCGCCAAGCATGACCCGTCCGATGCGGATGCGCTTCAATCCGACCACGCGCAGCCCGACCAATTCGCACATGCGCCGAATCTGTCGCTTTTTGCCTTCGCGCAGAATGAAATTAAGCTGATCCTCATTCTGCCAGCGGACCTTGGCCGGTTTCAGCGCCTTGCCGTCGAGCGAGAGCCCGTGATTGAGCCGCTTCAAATCGTCCGGCGACAGCTTGCCCTCCACGCGCACCAGATATTCCTTGTCCATATCGGCATCCTCACCAATGAGCTGCTTGGCGACACGTCCATCCTGTGTCAGCACGAGCAGCCCGGTGGAATCGATATCAAGCCGCCCGGCAGGTGCCAATTCCTTCAGGTGTTCGCGTTTGAATTCGACGGTCTCGCCCTGCATCTGGTTTTCTGGCACCACCAGCATGATCGCAGGCTTGTATCCGGGCTCAGGCTGGCTGGAGACGTAACCGATGGGCTTGTTCAGCAGCACCGTCATGCGCCCGTCCTGGGTCGCCGCTGCGGCGCGATCGAGTTTCACGGTTACCGTCGGCAACACTTTGATGCCCAATTCACTCACGCGCACGCCATCGACAAACACCCATCCCCGCGCGATGTATTCGTCGGCTTCGCGGCGTGAACATATGCCGCGCTCGGACATCAGCTTTGAAAGTCGCAGAGGTTCTGAATTTTCCATTTTCATTCCATTTCTAAACAGCCGCTAGTTTGACCGAACAAGGGCGATTATGCTTAAATCCGCCCTTCAAACCACGTGGGTGGTTAGCTCAGCGGTAGAGCACTGCCTTCACACGGCAGGGGTCACTGGTTCGAACCCAGTACCGCCCACCAATGAAAAACGGCACTTTTGAGTGCCGTTTCAATTTGAGTATGACAAAGTGCAGTCGAGGGCTGCCTATCTGTATTTAGCGGAAAGTGGACCTTGGTTTCTCGCTAACGAGACAGCAACCGGCTTCGCATTGTTTCGCCATCGAACACGGTGCGCGGACCGCAGGTTCCGGGAAATTCTCATCCAGCAGTAACCGAACGCTCAAGCCGCTACCTTGCGCACTGCCACAAAAGATTGCTCTTTGAACAACTCCGCCGCAAATGAGAGCGCGGCTAGCACGTCCTGACGTGTAACGCGCGGGTACGAGGCCAAAATATCGTCCGTCGACCAGCCATCCGCAACGCGATCCAGAATCATTTCTACGGAAATGCGTGTGCCTTTGATTCGTGGCTTGCCCGACAACGTTTCCGGGTCTGTGGTGATGCGGTCTTTCCAGTCCATGTTTATGCCTTTCGAGTAAGCCTTGCATCTTTTGCGGCATTAACTATCTTCCCTGCTTTGAGTGCCGCGCCATCGAAAAGCACAGTATAAGCGTCGAAGCTGCGAGGGGCTAGCGTGCGGTCACGTCTCATTTTCCGTTCCGCCTAACAACACCAGGCAACACCAAGCGTTCAGTGTCCAATTTTTCTCGTCGAAAAAAATCGACACTGACCCTCATGTCACTCGGTTAAGCCCCTGACGCCCCGGGAGACGGTGGGCTGAACACTTCTGATGGTGGTAGGCTTTTGTTGCGAAACGAAAGTCACCATTGACAGGAGGTCAGCCCAAATG
>JAJAYN010000289.1 GCA_026786225.1 Burkholderiales bacterium
GCCTACCTGCCCTATCCACGCTACCGCGCGGTTGAAGGCGCAGTAGGCGAATACAACGGCAAATTCATGTGCAATCAGTTTGTGCTCCGCGGCGGCTCGTGTGCGACGCCCCGACAGCACATTCGCCCGACCTATCGAAACTTCTTTCCGCCCGAGGCGCGCTGGCAATTTTCCGGTCTTCGGCTCGCTCGCGACGCCATATGAGCGCACAGGTAGCGGATGCATCTCGCCTCTATGCGACGCTCGCGCCCACGTATGACGACGAAACAAAATTTATTACCGGCATTCGCAAACGTGCCATCGAAGCCCTGCGCCTTCAACCGGGTGAAACCGTACTCGACGCAGGCTGCGGAACGGGATGGTGTTTACCGATGCTCTCAGCGGGGGTTCTCGAATCCGGGCACGTCATCGGCTTCGAGCCTTCTGCGGATATGCTCGCACTCGCCCGCGCACGGGTTGCCGGGCAAACACTTTCCAACGTCGCGCTGCATCATGCGTGCGGGGAAACGGTCGTGCTTGATCATCCGCCCGATGTGATCTTGTTTAGCTACACGCACGATCTGATTCGTTCGCGCACGTCGCTGGAGAATATTTTGCGACAGGCGAAATCCGGGACGCGCATCGTCGCCGCCAGCACCAAACTGTTCCCGTCGTGGTTTTTTATCGGCAATTGGTATCTGCGGAAAACGCACCGAATGACCATCACGAACTTCAATGGTTTTGATCGGCCGTGGACGCTGCTCGCCGAGCTTTGTGCAGAGCATTCGGTGCGCACGACGGTGCCGGGAAGCCGCTATCTTTTTGAAGGGCGACTACCTTGACGAAGTCACGGTGCCGGAAATCAGCTGGCGTAAAACACCCAGAAAGCCTGCTCGCTGTCGGTCCACACGCTGATATTTGAGAAGCCGGCCTCACGAAGCATCGAAGCAAATTCGGCCTGCGTGTACTTGTACGAATTCTCCGAGTGAATCCGTTCACCGTTTGCATAGCCGCGCGCGTGCCCGTCAATGATCACGTTTTGACCGATGATTGATTCCAGATACATTTCCACGCGACCAAGCGGTTCGTTGTAGGCGCCAACGTGTCGCCACTGCGCTTCGACAAAATCGGTACCAATGACGCGATTAATGTGCCGCAACGCGTTGAGATTAAACGCGGCTGTTACGCCCAGCGCATCAGCATAGGCCGCGTCAAGGCGGCGTTTGTCTTTCTTGGCGTCGACCCCGATCAGCAGTCCCCCGCCTTTGGTGTGACGACGCATCTGCACCAGAAACTGTGTCGCGTTTGCCGGTGTGAAATTACCAATACTCGAGCCCGGATAAAATAATGTGGTCCGTTCAAGTAGCAAACCGGCAGGAATGACCAGTTCAAGCGAAAAATCGGTGACCAGCCCGACCATTTCGGTTTCAGGGAATTCAGTCGCCATGTTGGCCAGCGCCGTTGCCAACGAGGGGCCGGCGATGTCAACGGCCAGATAGCGTTTTGGTTGGATGTGCGGAAGCCAGGACATGGCTTTGACGCAGTCTCCCGCGCCGAGGTCGACAAACGTGCCACAACGGCCATGCTCGGCAATCTTTGCGCTGATTTCACTGCGGTACTGCTGGAAAATTGCTCGCTCGGTTCGCGTCGGGTAATACTCGTCCAACTGGCATATTGCCGCATAGAGCGTGCAACCCAATTCGTCATAAAAGTATTTGGGTTCGATATGCGCGGGCGAAGCAAGCAACCCCGCGATCAACAGCGCGCGTTCGCGTTCGCGATTAACGTGGAGTTGGTTGATAATACGAAAGCCACGGTCGGCTTGAATTGGCGTTGCGTTGAATTCGGGTTTGTTCATTTCACCGACAGTTGGTTTCGTGGTAAATGTGCCGGATAGCCCGTCGGCCATCCTGTTGCATGCGAAGATCTTGAAATCACCTTCTTACCTGTTTACTTTACGGAGTTTGCCATGATTAGCCTGTCTTCATCACGTACATTGAAATCGCTTTTTACCTGTGTATTGTTCTCCATGTGTTCTGCCGCACATGCGCAACAGACCTTTCGCGTCACCACCATTCCCGAAGAAGCGGCAACCGAACAGATCCGGAAATTCACCCCACTTGCGCAGTATCTTGAGAAGAAACTCGGTGTCAAGGTCGAATTTACGCCGGTGACTGATTATCCGGCCGCCGTCGAAGCGATGGTAAACAAGAAAATTGACTTGGTCTGGTTCGGTGGCTTTACGTTTGTACAGGCAAGCATTCGCTCCAATGGCAAAGTCATTCCGATTGCCCAACGCGAGGAAGACACAAAATTCCAGTCAGTCTTCATCAGCAAGACCGACTCGGGTATCAAGAAGCTGGAGGATCTTAAAGGCAAGCAGGTCTCCTTCGGCTCCCAGTCCTCCACGTCAGGCCACCTGATGCCGCGCAGCTACTTGCTACAAGCCAAAATTGATCCAGAGAAAGACTTCAAACGTGTCGCCTACTCGGGCGCGCACGATGCAACAATCGCCTCCGTCGTTAGCGGCAAGGTCGATGCGGCCGCGCTCGATATCACGGTGTGGAAGAAATTTGTCACAGAGAACAAGGTCGACACCAAAGCTGTTGATGTTTTCTACACCACGCCGGGTTATTTCAATTACAACTGGGCCGTGCATGCCGACATGCCTGCGGACATGCGTGCAAAAGTGACCAAAGCGCTGCTCGACATTGACCCCGCCACCCCTGAAGGCGCGGAAATTCTCAAACTCAATCGCGCGACCCGTTATATCCCTACCGATGCGGGCAATTACAAAGGTATCGAGGCTGCCGCACGCAGCGCGGGTTTGTTGTAACACTGCAACGGCTTTTTGTCGTTGAAGCTCCAGACCAAGCAGCTTAGCGCGCGCCACCCTGCGGCGCGCGCCGGGACGTCCGCAGCCCTGCGTGACGCCTCGATCTCCATTGCGTCGGGTGAACAAGTCGCCATCATCGGGCCATCCGGTGCCGGCAAGACCACGTTGCTTAGCGCGCTCGCCTGCGCCCTGCAACCGACCCAGGGCGACGTGATGATCGATGGCCACGATCCATGGCAGTTGTCGCGACCGCAGTTACAGTTGCTGCGTGGCCGGCTCTATCTCGCCCCACAGGTGCCACCGTTGCCGCCGCGCCAGCGCGTCGTGACCTCCGTGCTGGCGGGCAGCCTGCCTGCGATGGGTTTTTGGACAAGTTTGCGATCACTGTTTTATCCGCAGAACATTTCAGGCGCGCATGCAGCATTGGAAAAATTTGACCTGAGCGAAAAAATATTTGACCGTGTGGATCGCCTGTCCGGCGGCGAACGTCAGCGTGTGGGGCTGGCGAGGGCGCTGGTCTCGCCGGCAACGCTTTGGCTGGTCGACGAACCATTGTCTGCACTCGACCCTACCCGCGCCAAGCTGGTGATGGATTCGCTGCTCGCTGAAGCGCGCGCGCGAGGCGTTACCCTGGTGATGACGCTGCATCAGGTCGATGTTGCGCTGGCACGCTTTGAGCGCATTATCGGCTTGCGCGATGGTTTGGTTGCCTTTGATCTTCCCACCAGGGACGTCACGCCCGAACGACTCAGGCAACTCTATTTGCAGTATGAGGAAGAGCTTGTCGGACCTGCCACCGGCAATTTTGCAGAAACCAGCATCGACGCCGATAAGGTGCCGTCCGTGATGCATTGCCGCTAACGGCGCCGGTCTCAATGCTCAATGTCTAGCGTCGCGAAAACACACGTTGTCCCGGACCGCGATCCTGCCTGGTTAGGCCGCGTGTTCTGGTTTTCGACCGCAATCGTATTACTCTGGCCATTGGTGGTCGCCACCGAATTCAAGCCTTGGCTACTGTTTGACGCGCAAAGCCGCAAATCGACCTGGCAGTTCGTCAAGGACTTCTTCCCCCCAGTGGTCAACCAGGAGTTTCTGCTGCTTGTCGCAAAGGAAACCTGGCGCACCGTGGCGACAGCCACGGCCGGCATGACACTCGCGCTATTACTCGCCATCCCCCTGACGCTGCTATCAACCAGTGCCCTCTCCATTTCGGCGTTGAGCGGGCGCATGGCGCCACTGCCCTTTGCCTTCAGACAAGTGATTCGATTCACGTTGATCTTGCTGCGTAGCGTGCCAGAGCTGGTCTGGGCGCTCGTCTTTGTGCGCGTCGTCGGATTGGGGCCGACCGCAGGCGTGCTGGCGATCGCGCTGACCTACGGTGGCATGCTCGGCAAGGTCTACGGAGAAATTCTGGAGAGTGGCGAAGCCCATGCCAGCGCCACGCTCATGCGCAATGGCAGTGGGCGAATGCAGGCGTTTTTTTATGCGTTGTTGCCACAGAACGCGGCTGAAATTACTTCGTACACGGTGTATCGCTGGGAGTGCGCAATTCGTTCCTCAGTTGTCCTGGGTTTTGTTGGCGCGGGTGGCCTGGGGCAGCAGATGGATAACTCGATGAAGATGTTCAACGGGGGCGAAGTGGCCACGATGTTGATCGTCTTCATCCTGCTGGTCGCGTTCGCTGATCGCGTCAGTAGCTGGCTGCGTAAGGAGATCGGTTGATGAACCGTCCGCTTCGCGCATCGCCAATATTTGACGCACGCTGTCGCGCTTGCTGGTTCGGTGCCCTATTGTTAGGGCTGATTGTCGTCAGCTTCTGGAGCCTGAACCTCGATTGGCGGGCTTTTTTTTCAGTTGAAGCCGGCGAAAGCATGCTGCGCTTCATCCGCGAATTCTTCCCGCCGGATTTATCGACGGCGTTCCTCGCGAAGGTTGGGGTTGGTGCGATCGAGACATTTGCCATGTCGTTGCTGGGAACCATACTGGCTGTGGTGTTGGGCATCTTTATTGCGCTGCCTGCGAGCACGCTTCATCGCGAAGATCAGGCACTCATCCGGCTGCCAACCCGTCTTCTGCTCAATGCGCTGCGATCGATTCCCGAACTGGTGTGGGCGGCGTTGTTATTGATCTCGGCGGGCCTGGGTCCGTTTGCCGGCACGCTCGCCCTTGCACTGCATACCACCGGCGTGCTCGGTCGTTTGTTTGCCGAAGCGATTGAAAACGCGCCACCAGGCCCGGCCATTGCGCTCCGTACCCAGGGCGTCTCCAATACGCGCATTTTTTTCTACGCCACATTGCCCCAGGTTTTGCCGCAAATCATGTCCTACACCCTCTATCGCTGGGAGAATAACATCCGCGCGGCTGCAGTGCTTGGCGTGGTCGGCGCTGGCGGCTTAGGCCAACTATTGTCGTTTCACATGGGCTTGTTCCAAATGAACAAGACAGCCACGATCCTGATGGCGATGATTTTGCTCGTTGCACTCGTTGATCTGGCGAGTTATCTGTCGCGCCGGGTACTGACGCGATAGCCAGACGACGCGCCACGAACGGTGAACCAGCATTGACGAGCCTCTTGAAACGTTTTTGCTCTGAGAGGCTCGCCGTTGCTAGTGCTATCGCTATTTGGCCGGTTTGCCCGTCACGTGGCTGTGCGTCGGTTCAACCAAGAATCCGCTGCAACGCCACTTTCAACACCTCACCCAACGCCTGCGGCTTCAAGGTCTTCCGATCCACATAGACATGCACAAAGTGCCCCTGCGCAACGGCTACCTCCCCGCCCTGCCGAAACAACGCCACCTCATAGCGCACGCTCGAATTGCCAATCCTGGTCACACGCAAACCGGCGTCGATTGTTTCAGGGAACGCAATCGAGGCGAAATAGCTGCAGCCGGTTTCCACCACCAGCCCAATGACCTTGCCGTTGGCAATATCGAGCGTACCTTGTGAAATCAGATATTCGTTGACGACGGTATCGAAGTAAGAATAGTAAATGACGTTGTTGACATGGCCGTAGACATCGTTGTCCATCCAGCGGGTGGCGATGGGCAGGATGTGCTGGAACGCGTCGCGTGTATACGGCTGGGGCCTTGCTGGAGCCGCAGAAGTCGGACTCATGCTTTGGTGCTGTCCATCGTCTGGGTTTTTCCCGGGTCATAGGCGTGATACGGAATTACCGTCGGCAACGGGCAGGCGGTCGGGTCAAAGAAAATGGCGATTTCTTCGCGACGCTTCATGGTGTCTTCATAACCCATCGCAATCAGCGCTTTACAATAGCGATGGTCAAACAACATATAGCTGGCCAGTGCTGCGCCACCGCGACGCATGGCACCGATGGAGCGCATCAACAGCCGCGTCGTCCACGGCAAATCGCCCACGTGTTTGAACGCAAGCGTTTCCAACGGCTCGTTGGGACACGCAACGCATACGTCGACGTGATGCAGGTTCATGCCCGATTTCTTCAGCCTGTCCGGGTCAACCACCGTCAACGTCGCGTTTACGCGTTGCAGCAATTCGATATCGACGGCGAGTGTGTCGAGAAAAATCGACGACATCGCGTGGCCGGCAATCTGCGCCAGCGAGGGGTAGAGTTCACCGCGGATGCGTTCGGGTAAATCCTTGACCAGCTTGGCGGTGCCAATGACAAACACGCGTCTTGCGCCCAGGTGTAGCGCCGGGCTCACCGGTGCCATTTGGCGAATGGAGCCGTCGCCGAAAAACTCGCGATTAATCTTGGTCGCGGGAAAAGCAAATGGAATGGCCGACGAGGCCATCAGATGCTCTGCACGCAACTGACTGACGCGGATGCCCAGCCGCTGTGAACGCCGCCACCCCTGTACATCAGCGGCCGCCTGGAAAAACGCGCAGTTCTGGCCGGACGTGTATCCCGACGCCGTCACGGATACTGCGCGCAGGACACCCGATTCGATGTGTTTCGCAATGCGTGTAAGCGGAACGTGTTGCGCAATCAGATCCGCCAACGGTGCGTTGTCGAATAGCGAAACCTTATGATTCTTGGTGACCGCACCAAACAGAAAAGCCGCAAGCCATTTGATACTGTTTCTCGCTACGCCAGGGAAATCGGTACGGTAGACTTTGTTCGGCAAAAAATTCTCCCAAACGTCCAGCAATGTCTCGACGCCAAGCGCGAAGTTATCGGCATTGACCGCCAATACCGCAGCGTTGATCGCACCGGCGGAGGTACCGGTAATGATGGGAAAGGGATTTTCCTCGGGGTGTCCAAGGATTTCAGAGACCGCTTTGAGCACGCCGACCTGGTAGGCGGCTCGCGCACCGCCGCCCTGCAGCACCAGCGCGATGCCAGGATGTCTGGCGTTACGGGTTATCTTTTCCACATCACCCAAACGACTTTCTCCGCCAGATTTGCCAGCATCTTGGAACTTACTCGCCAAGGCAATACGCCAGACGACGGCGCGGTTGTCAGCCTCGCTGTCGCCAGTCTATTACTATGCGCTATCCGGTTGCGCAACAGCCGCATCCGGAAGGCCAGCGAATTTTCCCTGATCCTTCGCCACTTTTGAACCGAGGAGGTTGTATACCTGCATCAATCCCTTGCCTTTGACATGGATTTGTTGCATTTCGTCGAAGGTGTAGCGGTTATGCAGGCGCCGGTAGGTGACGGCATCGACCTGGGTGAGAC
>JAJAYN010000290.1 GCA_026786225.1 Burkholderiales bacterium
GTAATCGCCCTCGCGGCGATCATAGTCTTCTTGTCGGGATACGAAGTTGCCGACGCAACAACACTGCCAACAGGCAAGCCCCAGACCGGCCTGCCAATTATCGTCCTAAAAGTGGGCAACCAAAGCGTGCGCGCCGATATTGCCAACATGGAGACTTCACGACAGACAGGTCTCATGTTTCGGCAAAAAATGGGCAAGCAGGAGGGAATGTTGTTTGTATTCCCCGAAATTGGCTATCACGCAATGTGGATGCGAAACACGCTCATTCCGCTTTCTGTGGCTTATATGGACGAGCGCGGCGTAATTCTCTCCATTCATGAAATGCAGGCCCTGTCGGAAACACCTCATCAATCTGCAGGACCGGCGCGCTTCGCGCTTGAAATGAATGCGGGGTGGTTCGAAGCCAACAAAATCAGCGTCGGCAATTCGGTCAAGGGGCTTGAAAAAGCGCCCAAGCCTCAATAACCATCAGACTGGCGTCGGTTAGCTCGTTTCGCTTTGTCTTTGCTTCGCGTTCCAGCCCCACTCACGCCAGCCTTTCAGCATAGGGAAATACAAGCCCAACCTGATTGATGTCGCTACGGATGCAAATTGCATCGCGCTCAGGACAGTTGCATAGGTTTCCAGTTGAGCGGCATAACGTCGTTGCTCGTTATCCAGAAACGCGTCGACATCTGTGCCCTCGTGAATACCGGTTTTGAAATCAATAATCCAGCGCACGTTCTGGTCATCAACAAACGTACGGTCGATGGCGATGTTTACAATTGCGCCGTCCTTCATGCCGGTCAATCGCCATTCGGCGCGCGCTTGTGCATGCGCCTGCAGCGCCCAGCGCCCTCGCGAATCGGCAAGCGTATTGTTGAGTGCGTCTATTACTCGTGTTACGGCAAGCGAAAGTTCTCCTATGGCAACACCACGTCTGACCAGCTCCCGCTCAATGATTGTTGTGAGCGAAGCGATGCGCTCGCGGCTCCATGCGTCCACACCTTCTTCCGCCATGCGCTGCAAGACTGCATGCACCACACTTCCGATATGTCGCGCTACTTCACCTGCCCACTCAAAATCAATTGCAAATGCATCACTCGACTGCCCTGAATTGGCGGGCAAAAGCTGCGCATCAATTGAATCCGGCATTTTTGGCAATGGCCAGATGGAAATAATGCGATACGGTCCAGCCGGGGGGGGCGCTGGCGATTGGCCGTCTGGTATTTGTTCCACACGATTGACAGCAGGTTCGGCATGCAATTCATCCAGCAGCATCGCTGACACGGCCGGCCACATCGCGGCGAGCAGTGTGTCCGTACGCGGTGCCACCAGCACGGCTTCATCGCCAACTTCACCGTCCTCTTTCACACCTATCGAGCCAAGAAAATGCAATCGACGTTCAGCCCGTGTCGCAGAAACATAGAGCAACCGAACGTATTCGTGTTGTTGTTTTTCACGTTCCTGTTGCAGCACATAGCGGTAAATTGCATCTGCCTGAACATCTTCTTCAGAGCCCGTCTCCCGGATGGGTGCCAACAATAATTCGCGCGCACCGGTATCGACGTTCGGATGCTCGGTCCAGACGATTAATTTCTTGTCATCACGACGCGGCGGGCGATGCAACCCGGGAACAATCACGGTATCGAATTCCAGGCCTTTCGCTTTGTGAATGGTCATGATCTGTACCGGCGGAATGCCCGCATGCGCAATGGCTTCGCTGGTACCTGCAAACAATCTGTCTACCCGTCGACCCAGCGCCTTGAGGTCAGTCAATTGGCCACCACTAGCCTGCACTTGTGACTCGGTGTCAAGAAGTCGGAAGAACATCATGGCGTCCGAAAGGTCATCATCTTGCGCCAGACACGATGGGCCTTGCAACCTGAGCCAGGTATTTTCCACCGCATCACGCAGAGGCATGCGACGACGATACGCTAGAGCGGGCGCAAGTGCTTCGCAAAAATTCCTCGCGCGGTCCTGGCCGTCAACGGAGAGTTGCGCAATGCGCGGTGCGTCATTGAGCAACGCCCAAATCGTACGCGTATCCGGCGTGAGTGCGCCATCAATCGGCATTGCCCCATGGGTAAGAATCGCAAGATCATTTAAGTTAAGGCCACACCATGGCGCACGCAGCACAGAAAGCCACGCGATGCGATCCGCCGCGTGCAGCAGTGTACGCGTGAGCGAAAGCAGATCCTGCACGACTGGCCGAGTATTGAGAGGATCAATATCGACAGCACGAAAAGCGACATTCGCCGCTTTGAGCGCAGGCACAATTTCGCGTAAATGGCCACGATTGCGCACGAGAATGGCAATGATGGCATCCGGCTTTTCGCGACGAGTACTTGCAATGATTTCCACGACACGACGCGCCTCTTCAACTTCAGCCTCACTGGCAACCGCTATCGGGTCTTCCTCTATGGTCGTCCTTCTCAGCCAATACGGATGAAACGTCACTGCATGCCGACGGCCTCGACCATCGTCGGTGCTGGTGTCCGCTGAGAACGCAACGCTAGGCGAATAGGGAACTGCTCCGGTTGTGGAAATTTCATTGGGGGGCATCAATACATCAAACACATTGTTCACCCAATCGATGATGCCGACGCATGAGCGAAAATTTACACTCAACGTGAGGCGATTCAGTCGCACACCGCCAATGCCTTTCCACCATGCCCGCGAAAACAAACTTACCTCCGCTTCGCGAAACCGGTAGATGGACTGCATCGGGTCGCCCACCAGAAACAAGGTGCGCCCGTCCCCTTCGGTCCACCCGCGTGTCAATTTTTCGAGCATTTCAAATTGTGCGAAAGACGTGTCCTGGAACTCATCAACCAGAAGATGACTGATGCGATAGTCCAGTGCCAACGCAAGATCGGTAGGCGCATCGTCGTGACCGAGAGCACGTGAAGCGGCTTCGGCGATTTCGGTGAAATCGCACTGGCCGCGGCGCCCAAATTCGTTCCAAAGCGAGACCGTGGCGTGCGGCAACAAGCGCACGATGGCACCCAATATCTGCCACTGGGTCTCACTGTAAACGGCGGCTGGCAGTGTACGCAATTGGTGCAACGCATTTGCGGTTGCCACATCACTCGCCAGTGAAGCCAGCAGAATACCCATACGAATTTTCTGCGCGCTGAATCGTGCTTTTTCATCCCTACTTGACCCGACAGGAAACCCCTGATTCTTGTTGACGACTTTTCGCCAGGCGCCCACTTTGGTCAACATCAGTTCAGCCAGAGCCAGCCAAGCTGGTAGCGCTGCGGCATCGCCGCCGGGAAACGCCGCGAGATCATCGAAAGCAGAAAGTCCAGCATCCACGCGCGTCGCAGGCATGTTTTGCCCCGCGAACCGCGCCAGTGCTAGCGTTTCATCTTTTAACTCATCGGGAAACACGGTAGTGACGCGCGCCGCCGCCTGCGCACGAACCCGCATCAATGTCGCCTCCAGCGACTCGCGCTCGTGCATATATGAAAGATTGCGCAACCAGTGATCGCGAGAACGCAGCACATCGCCCAGCAAATTGCTGGCAACGGTCATGTTGTTATCGAGGTGCGTCAGCAGCGTGGCGACATCATCAGCAATCGCCTTTGCGTTTGCATCGGTGTCATTGACTTGGAGAAGAAGATTGCGTGCAGCTTCAGCATACAGTGCACTTGCATCGTCGACGCTTTCCGGCTGCGCACCAAAGCGCGCAAGCAACGGCATCTGTCGCGTGATCGAAGCATTCAATGCGTCAATTGTCTGCATTCGCAGTCGCGAAACATTTTCAAGAATCTGCCAACCCCGCTCCACGTTGCGGGCAAGGGCAGCCTGAGCGAGTCGTCGGGTATTGTCGTCATCACCGCTATCAGCGTTGCTCGCTGAAGTAAAAGCGTCAAGTACGCGTTGCTGCATCTCGGCCGCCGCCTTTCTCGTAAAGGTGATGGCAACGATTTCTTCAGGCTCATTCACCTGCGCGAGCAGCGCAAGATAGCGCTGTATGAGCAGACGCGTTTTACCCGACCCCGCCGGGGCCCGAACGATGAATGAATGCGATACATCGATCGCCCGTTCGCGCTCGGCGCCATCTACGACAATGCGCAACGAAGAATTAACCATCAACAATCAAGCCCGTGACAATGCCGTGGCCTGCCAGCGCATTTTCATCACCATCAGCGCTGTCCTCATCCGATATTTGTGCGCCATTTACCTCTGAAATTCTGCATAAACCCTGTAGGTCACACTGCGAACACGTCAAGCTGCCGTGCTTCGGATCCACCAGCGCATCGCCATGTATAAAATTTCCAACCAACGTGCGCAGTGAGCTTTCCCACTCTGCCGTCAGGACGTCCCATGAGAAATACCCTTTCTTTTCCATGCCGGATTTTGCCTCGATGGGCGTCACATCCGGTAGTAAACCTTCAGCAGCGGAGACGCCTTCAAAGCCAAATACCTTTCCCCGCGCGCCTTTTTTGACGCGTGCGAATGCGAGAACCGAAATGGTTTGAGCGGAAGTTTGGAAATAGAGCGGCAGCTGCGGTTCGTCCAGCCGTTCGCCTAACCAGCCCGTCGCTTTCGCGATACCAGTCTTGTAATCGATCAACGCGTATGTACCATCGGCCAGCCGATCCAGTCTGTCCAGCCGCAAGCGCATCGATAACCCTGAAAGCTCAACATCACGTGCTTGTTCACAGGCCGCGACCTCAAACGGTGCCCGCTCCTGCTCGTAAGTCAGCCACTCAGTGACCAAACTGATCAGTCGGGCCTGTTCAATTTCGGCGAAGCGCCCGCTGAGACTGTCGGTGCCTGCAGCCTGTGTCTCGTTGATCGCCTTTTTCACCATTTCGTGAACCAGAATTCGCCTCGCGGCTTCATCCATTGCAATCAACTGCGCCTGCGTTCCAATTCGTGTCCAGACCAAACTCAATACGCGATGCAGCAAGGTGCCACGCTCGGCGACATCCAGCCCTGCCTCCGGTGCGCCCAGCGTGCGCGCGCCTAAACGATGGCGCGCAAATGCCCGGAAGGGACAGGCCGCCTGATCGCGCAATACGGTTGCGCCGCCAGCCACTTTGGTTGGGAGCGGGAGTGCGGGCAACGGCCCTTCAGTGATGGGTTCGCGCCGGCGCATTGCAAAGAGTGCACGCGCATAATCTGTCTCTGAACTTGCGCCGATGAGCGCCTTCAAGTCTGTGAGCACGACATCTCGCGTTAGCGCACTGGCAGACCGATGTTGGTCGCTCGTATTGCTTCCATCTCCAGTCTGGGCGTGACTGAAGATCACGTCCGGTGCGCAGCGCCGCCAATCTTCCGTGATGCGCTGATCCAGCGCCAGCGAGGCTGCTGCAGACGCTTCGGTCACGCCGGCAGCTCGCTGCAGTGCGGCGGGTACGAAAGGATTGGGTCGCGCGGCAAGGGGCCACGCCTCCTCGCTTAGACCGGTCACCCACAAAGCATCGAAGGTTTGCCCTGCCGACTCAAGAATGCCCAGCACCTGGATTGGTGCACTTGAATTCTGTGCGATTTCGGGCTGGAAAACGGTATCTGAAACGATACTGCGCAAATGGTTGAGCGCCTCATCGGCGCGCATACGCGGTTGCACGGCTTCGATTGTTGCCAGCGCATTTAACGCATCGCGGAATTTCTCCAGCACCTGATAATCCACAGACTCCAACACCGCGTCGCCGGGGAATCCCCATCCAAGGAGAATCTTGCCGAAGTGTCGGCTCCAGTCGCGGGGCGATGGTTTACTTGCGACGGGCGAAGTTGGCACGCCGATACTCGCTGCCGCGTCGATCAGCCTTAGCAGCGTCGGACATTGCGCGGCGACCCGCAGCAAGTTTGTCTCGTTCGCTACCTTAAGTCTGCGCTGCAACGCAAACAGGCTGATTTCAGGCGAAACAACTTCCCGTAGCGCCCCATCCAGACGCGCACGCGAGTCACTTTCCGCGTCGGCACCTGCAATGAATGGCGAGCGGAGCAAAGCGCTCACTTCAAGGAACGGGATACTGCGATTCTGCGACAACGCGATCAGCGAAATTGCATCGCTAACCAACGCATACTCATCGAGTGCGAGTCCCAACGAAACATTGAAGCCACTAGGCTCAGTTCGTGGTGAGCGCGCGCGCCTTCCAGGATGCAAGGCATCACTGAGGGCGCGCACAACATCGCCGCGTTTTGCGCGCAAATCAGGCACCACGATCGCAATGCGGTGTCGGGGATTCGCGAGCGTGCATTGCCGCACCCATGCCGCACAGCCTCGAATTTCTGCGTCTTCGTTGGCGAATTCGACACGGCGGCATCGTGGCAATGCTTGTCCAATTTGCAACGGCTCCCTTCGTTGTTCCTGGCTCAACAACCGAACATGCTGCACCGAGATCCCGCGCTTTTCACAAGCAGCGAAAAAATGTCTCTGTTGAGGCGTGATGATGTCGAAACCGGCAGTGAATAGCTGCTGCGGCAGCACTTCATTCCATTCTGTTACGTTCTGCATCGAGGCAGCCATGATTGTCGGCAATACGGCAGCGTCAATGACATCACGCTCCCGGCACAAGCGCTCGAAACGCTGCGCCCAGCCCAGGAAAACCGCGGCATCTTCGGACAGTGTCATTTGACGCATCCCGGGAAACAGTGCCCATGCATGAGCCACCGACCATGCGGTCGCAGCCTGGCGAGCGGTTCGTGTGACACTCAGCAAATAGCTGCTTATATCGGATGCCCGCACCACTTGCTCCCAAAGCAGCTGGCTTTGCGAGATGTCCAGGAGTTGCGATGACTGGGGTGCATCGCCGCGCAGATTCAATGCAAGGTAGCTGCGCTCAAGAAAGGTGGTAATTGGCAGGATGTCCGGCGTGGCCCACGCATGGTTGCCACCAAGCTGCTTTGCAACGTCAAATTGACCCTTGAGATAGGACGCAAGGCGTCGATTAGGCGTAACGACAGATGCCCGAGAGTTCGTCGACAGGGCCTCGAATAGCTGCGAAGTTGTGACGCCATCCGAAGAACCGTTCAAAGTAGAAGGAGAACTCACGCCGCGCCCACTTTCAAGTGCTTCGGATACCGAATGACCAAATGCAAAAAAACGCGCCGGGGAAAAACCCTCGGCGATTACTTCTCCAGCAGGTGCGCCTTGTCTTTCACCTTTGTCCAGTCATCTGCATCGGCCGGTGCAGGCTTACGCGCAATGATCGGCTTCCAGTCCTTGGCTAGCTCAGCATTGATAGGTATGAACTTGCGCTGGTTTTCAGGCACGTCATCCTCGGCAAAGATTGCCTCAACCGGACATTCGGCGACGCATAAAGTGCAGTCAATACACTCGTCAGGGTCAATGACGAGCATGTTTGGACCTTCACGGAAACAATCCACTGGGCACACGTCGACGCAATCGGTGTATTTGCACTTGATGCAGGATTCGGTTACTACGTAAGTCATACACGGCCCTTGAATTTCGACTTCCAAACAGACATTTTAGCAGACCGGAACTGCGCCGACTTTGCCTTGCACGCCGGCGTTGTCA
>JAJAYN010000291.1 GCA_026786225.1 Burkholderiales bacterium
ACATCAGACTTTGCCGATACACGTGGTTCGGTGCGCAGAATAAATTGTAGCCAGAACCGCTTGTAGCGAATTCTCATTCGGTCGATTCGCGATCGTCTGCAACATTCCTTCTGGAGATAAACACCATGAACAAAGATCAAGTTAAAGGCAGCGTTAAAGCCGTTGAAGGCAAGATTCAGCAAGGCGTTGCAAAGATCACTGGCAACGAAACGCAAGAGGCGAAAGGTTTGTTGAAAGAAGTCGCGGGCAAAGCGCAAAAGAACTACGGCGATGCCAAGGAAATTGTGAAGGATGCTGCCAAGGGTAAATAAGCCGTGCGGAGGCTTGACGCGTGAATTAACCCCCGTTTCAAGCCAATCAACCGGTGAGCGCTTCCTGAAAAGGCGCTTACCGCACTAACCCGACGACGCTGCATCTCTAAGCACGTCGGTCGTCAGAAAAACCTTCGATCAAAAAAGACTGAAAGTTCACCCATATACTTGCGGCTGCGGATTCTCTGAATCCCCTCTTCTTACGCCAAATGGGTCCGGGTCTCATGGAGCTGCTTCAGCTTTCTCTCTTTATCCTTCTTTGTGCCGTCGCACTCGGCTGGGTGGCGCGGCATTTCCAGTTTCCGTATCCGATTGCGCTGGTGATCGGCGGTGGCGTGCTGGGCTTTGTGCCGAAGCTACCGGAGCTGCCATTCAATCCGGAGCTGATCCTCATCCTGGTGTTGCCACCGATCCTGTATCAGGCAGCACTGCTCACATCCTGGCGCGACTTTAAAGCCAACCTGCGACCGATCGGCCTGCTTGCCATCGGCCTGGTGATCGCGACTACGCTGGCAGTCGGTGCAACGCTCAAGTTGTTGGTGCCTGACATGCCGTGGGCCGCCGCATTCGTGCTCGGTGCCATCGTTTCGCCGCCGGATGCCGTCGCAGCTACCGCGATCCTCTCACGCCTGTCCATCCCCCGACGTGTAGTGACGATTCTCGAAGGCGAAAGTCTCGTGAATGACGCATCCGGTCTGGTGATCTATAAATTCGCCGTCGCGGCTGTGCTCACGGGCGCTTTCTCACTCACCGATGCGAGTGCGCAATTCGCGCTACTGTCGCTAGGTGGCATCGGCGTCGGCGTGGCGCTGTCCTTCGTGTTCATCACGATTCACAAGCACCTCGGCGATACCATGATCGAGGTGCTGACCACACTCATCGTTCCCTACGTTGCCTACATCGTCGCCGAATCCATCCACGTATCAGGTGTGCTCGCGGTCGTGGCAGCGGGCCTCATTCGCGGGCGCTATTCGCCGGCCATTGTGTCTGCTGAGATGCGCATCATCGCGCGTTCGGTGTGGAACATGTTCGTGTTCCTGCTCAACAGCCTGGTCTTTATGCTCATCGGGCTACAACTCTCAGGCATCGTCGGTCGCCTGGGCAGTTCCTCGCTCGTCGATCTTGCGCTCTATGGTTTGCTGGTCACTGCGGTTGCCGTCAGCGTGCGCTTTCTCTGGATCCATCCTGCGGCATGGCTGTCGCGTGCGCTCGCCGGACGCGGCGCACAATCGACAAGCGACAAGGCATCCGCCCACATACCTGAGAGCGAGCTCGTCATCATGAGCTGGTGCGGCATGCGGGGCATCGTGTCACTGGCGGCAGCACTTGCGCTGCCGGTCACGCTACCGAGCGGTGAGCCATTCCCGTATCGCGACCTGATCATCTTCCTCACGTTCGTGGTCATCGCCGTCACGCTGGTCGTGCAGGGGTTGACGCTTTCACCGCTGATCCGCTTCCTGAAAGTAGGACACGACTGGAGCACCCATGACGAGCACCAGATCGCGCGCGCCGCACTAGGCACGGCCGCTGCCAACGCCATCGACACCGCTGCAAGGGAAGCGGGCGCCGACACCGACATCGTCGCGCGCATACGCGCCGAGTTAGCCGCCAAGATCGTCCAATCCACGCCGGACCCCGATGCACCGGATGAATCGTCAGTGCTGGACCCCGGCGCCGCCGTCGCGCGTCGACTGCGCCGCGCTGCCATCATCGCCGAGCGCCAGGAACTGCTGCGTATCTGGCGCGATAATTTGGTCAGCGACGAAGTGCTGCACCATATCGAGGAAGAGCTCGATTATCAGGAGTCGCACATCTGATTTTGCTGCCACCGGATGTCGTGGCGATTCCGGAATCGTCGCGGGTCGAGGGCATAGATGAAATTTCTGGTGCCGGTTCGCTCACGCTCACGCAAGAAGATCGCGATGCCTGGAGCGCGCGTTTCCAAAACCGTCTGCTTCGGCGCGCATGGAAACCACCTGATCAAGCTGGCAGGTTTTCCGGACTTGAATTTTCGCTAAAGCAAATTCGGATCCACCTTCACAGCAGCGTTGTCCCCCACCACCGTCGTCCACTCGCGTACCCGCCAACGCGTGACGAGGCCATTCACCACGTAAGGATCAGCCTTGGCAAAATCCACCGCGACTTTCGGTGAATCGCCTTGAAATAAAAGCACAGCGCCATCGACCGGGTTCGCCAGCGCGCCACCTAATATCAGCTCGCCGCGCTGGTGTGCGGCGGCGGCGTGTTGCAGATGAAGTTTGCGAAATGGAACGCGGGCAGCAACGTAGCTATCGATGACGTCGTACATCAGCAGATAGTGCATATGGGCCTCCGTAGGTCATCAAAATATCAAAGTCAAGCACTGGCGAGACTTCTGGCACGAAAACGTCCGGAACGCCGCACGGGCTGGACACTTTGTAGTTTGGGAAGGCGAACGAAGTTGAATAGATATTCTCCTCTTGCAGTCATGATTCAGGCCGTACGCAAAGCAGGTCGGCAAAACGGTTGCCCGCCGGACAGGCTCTCGATCAATTCCACATCCACGCCGTAAAGCGTTTTGAGGTTGGCCGCGGTGACGACTTCACGCGGGCTCCCGAGCGCGAGTACATTGCCCGCGTGCAGCAGCAGCGCGCGCTCCGCACACTGCAACGCGTGATCGGGGTCGTGTGTGCTGAAAAGCACGCTGCGGCCGCTCGCTTTCAATCGCAGGATTTCGCTGATCATCAGCGACTGATTGCCGAAATCCAGGCTCGCGGTAGGTTCGTCCATGATCAGCAATGGGGATTCCTGCGCGATTGCACGGGCGATGAGCACGAGCTGGCGTTCGCCGCCGCTGATTTGCGTAAACGATTTCTCGGCGAGATGGGCGATGCGCAGCTCGTTCAGTGCGGCGGTGGCTGCATCAAAGTCTTTTGGGCCGGGCGCGGCGAACAGACCAAGATGCGCGGTGCGGCCCATCAACACGACGTCGCGCACGGTGAATGCGAAGTAACTGTTGCCCGCCTGCGGTACATACGCCATCAGCTTCGCGCGCTCGGACGGTGCGCACGCTTCGAGTGATTTTCCGCCGAGCGCAATCGATCCCCCGTGGGCTGGCAGCAGCCCCAACAGTGTGCGGAACAACGTCGTCTTGCCGCCGCCGTTGGGGCCGAGCACGCACAACACTTCGCCGGTTTGCACTTCGAGGTTGATGGCGCGCCCAAGCGTGCGGCCGGGATAGCCGAAGGCGAGGTTGTGCGCTTTTAGCAGGGGCTTCATTAACTGCGCCTCGCCCGCGAATGCGTAACCGCCAGTAGCCACAGAAACAGCGGCGTACCAATCAGGGCCGTCAACACACCGGGGGGAATCTCGATCGATGCCATCGTGCGCGCGAGCGTATCGACCGCCAGGAGATAACAAGCGCCGAGCAGCAAGGACAGTGGCAACATGCGCGCGAACGCCGGGCCGATGAGCAGCCGCGCCGCGTGCGGGATGAGCAAACCAATCCAGCCAATGATGCCCGATATCGCCACTGCCGCAGCCGTAATCAGCGTCGCACACGTGACGATCACTAGCCGAAGCCGCCCGACGTTTACACCCAGCGCACGCGCTTCATCATCGGACAACGATAGTAGATTCATGCGCCAGCGCAGCAGGAAAATCGGCACTAGCCCCAGCAGAACCACCGGAATCGCCACCCACAAATCCGCCGGCGAAATCGAGCTAAGACTGCCGAGCAGCCAGAACGTCATGGCGGGTAACTGGTTGTACGGATCGGCCAGGTATTTCATCAACGCGATGCCCGAGCCGAACAATGTGCCGACCACCACGCCGGTCAGGATGAGCGCAAGGATGGGGTCATGTCCGCGTACGGCGTTGCCAATGAAATACACAACCGCCACCGCCAGCAAGCCACCCGCGAACGCAAATCCCTGAATGGCCAGGATCGGCAGTGCCAGAAAAATCGCCAGCACCGCGCCGAGTGCCGCGCCGCTGGAGACACCGAGAATGTCGGGCGATACCAGCGGGTTGCGGAACATGTTCTGGTACACCGCACCTGCGCCCGAAAGTGCGGCACCGATAAGGATGGCGGCGAGTATGCGTGGACCACGGATCTGGAAGATGACAGCGTCATAGGTGGATGGCAATGCGTGTGAGCCGCCGCTGATTTTTGCCCATAGCACGGTGAGCAAGTCAGACGGGCTGATCGCAAAGCGGCCGACAGAAAAGGCGACGATCACGAGTGCGAAGAGCAGCGCGAGTGCTGCGAGGGTGAGGGCGGGGAGGCGCGGGTTCATTGGGTGGGAGTTTAGTGCAGTGGCGGTGATTCAAGCGTTACGCATTCCACATCACCTTCCCCAAGCCACCGATGTCGTATCCAGCCAGGGTTTTCGCATAGCGCAGGAACGCCGGTTTTCGCGTGAAGGTCATCAGTGCCTGCCATGGCGCGTCAAAATAGCTCGGTCGCAATACCGCAATATCCAGCCGCTCCACCGTGAGCGGAATGAAGTCGAGGTGAAACTGCCTGGCGACGGCGCGCACGGCAAGTCCCGCATCGGCACGACCATCGAGAATGGCCGACGCAATATCGGACTCTGTTTGCGCGGCAGGTTTGACATACTTGAGTTGATCGGGATTGATGGCGTCCTGACTGAGCAACTGTAAAAAGAGCAGGTAACTGCCGGCACCAGGCTGGCGCAGGATGACCCGTATCTTTGACTTCTTCAAATCGGCAAGCGTGCCGATTTTCAGTGGGTTACCCGCTGCGACCACCAGCCCCTGTTCGCGCTTGGCCCATTCCAGCAGCACGCAATCCAGATGTGCCAGGCGATCCTTGACCAGCGCAATATTGCGGTCTTCACGCGTTAACCCCAAGGCACCCGGTGCCGTTGGAATATGCATCGCGGCCGCGCAAGCCGTGGTCGCGACCATTCGGTCAATACCATCCATGCTGCCGTAGGTCATCGTTGCCAGCCCGCAGCGCGATTCGCGCACGGCCCACTCGAGCAACGGATCGCTGCTGCCAGCAATCACGGCGGGGGCATTACGTTGTGCGTTCAGTGCCGCACCCGCCGTGCTCTGTCGCACCCATTCATCGACGAGCGTACGCGGAAACAGCAGCTTGCCCGACACCCGTGAATGCGGAATCTCCGCGTTGGCGACCATGTCGTAAATTTTGCGCTCCTTGAGACGAAGGTAGTCGGCCACTTCCTTGGTGCTCATGAGTTGACGAGCAGACATCGCGAAATCCTATGTTTTAAAGGGTGTTGTTATGCATGCTTTCCGGACACCGGAATCCATGCAAGTATGTCCCTAGAATGCCACCTACACAACGGCTGCCATGCAAGAAATCTCCCAAAGCTTTTCACTCGCCTTCGCGCTGATCGTCTCATTCGATGGCGCGCTGCTTTCCATCGCCGGGCTCTCGCTGCGCGTGTCGGGTATCGCCGTGCTTGCCGCCTCGCTAATGGCTTTGCCGTTCGGTGCCTGGCTTGCATTGGCCAGATTTCCCGGTCGTCAGGGCGTCATTGCGATGC
>JAJAYN010000292.1 GCA_026786225.1 Burkholderiales bacterium
CGCCGAGTTTGGCGATGGTTTGCTGATACTCGATGGCGGTCCGTGCGAAGTTGGCATCGAATCCACCATTCTCGATCTCTCACGCATTAAGTCACTCAAGCACCCGGTGCTGCTGCGGCCGGGTGCCATCACTGCAGGAATGATTGCGGCGGTCATTGGTGAGGTGCCGCTACAGGGCGACGATGTGCCTGCGCCGAAATCCCGATCAGGTGCTACCGATGCACCGCGCGTTTCGGGAAGCCTCGCTGCGCATTACGCGCCGAAGACGCCGTTGCGATTATTGAAAGCCAAGCAGATTCAGGATGAAGCCGATCAACATCTTGCCGCGGGCAAGCGCGTTGCCGTGCTCGCTTTTTCCCAGCCACATGGTGTTGCACCATCGCCGCCAGGTGTCGGTGTAAAGAAGGTGCGGCCCTTGGTGTGGATCACGGCGGAGCGTGATCCTGCAGCGTACGCGCGCGATGTGTATGCACACCTGCGGACACTCGATGCGGCGCAGACGACCGTTATTCTCGTTGAAGCCCCACCGATGACGGCGCCGTGGGAAGCGGTCAATGATCGGCTCGGACGCGCGGCGGTGGGCTCGGGCAGGAAGACGCCCGCTTAAGGCGAACAAAAGTTAGTCGGGATGCACTTTGAAGTGGAATTCCGTGACTGAACTTACCGAGCCATTAACCGCACGCGTGTGCTCTGCAAACGCAAGGTCGCCTGCGTTTGTCAGCGATAAAATTGTCGATGCGCGCGTCCCGTATTTCGGCGTAACGATTAGCGCAGGCGACAGCACACGTTCCCATTCAATGCTCACGCCGGTATCCGGTAGTGCGCCATCCGCCGCGTTGGTAGTATCCGATAGAAAATTGAGGATCGCCATCTGGCGCGCCTTCTCAGGCATTTCTGCTTGAAGAGCCGCTTCCAGAGCCGACTTTGCCGCTTTTACCTTGGGCCATGGTTCATTGAGCGTGTGGTTGCTCAACGCGTAAACGCCGGGCGCAAGACTGTTGACATCTCCGCGAACGCTGCTGAAATAGGCGAGTGAAGATGTATCGCCCACGATCAAGTTGAAACCGTTGTACTCATGCGACTGCTGTTTCGTTGCGGATAAAAATTTCTCAGGCGTTGTTTCACTGTTAAGGAAAGCCGTCACCAGTTCCCCGCGCGATCGCGCAGTAGATCTCTTGTCGCCGGGATCGCGGAAATTGGTGACCGCCGCGAAACGACCGTTGCGAGTCACCCCCATCCATGTTCCGCCTGCTTTCAGATCCCGCCCAGCGAGAATTTCGGGATGATCCTTCCACCATCCTGCCGGTGTCGCCGACCGGTCGTGCCATTCATCACGATTTGCGCCAACGACCAATCGATAATCAGGGTGCGCGTTCCAGGCGAAAGCGATAAGACACATTAAATGCTAAAGCTCGGTCCGCAAATCCCACAACTCCGGAAACAGTCGCACATCCAGCATCGCCCGCAGATATCCAACACCCGCCGTGCCGCCGGTTCCGCGCTTGAAGCCGATCACGCGTTGCACGGTCGTTACATGCCGATGACGCCACTGCCGAAAATAGTCTTCAAGGTCAACCAGCTTTTCGGCCAGCTCATATAAAACCCAATGCTGCTTTGGATTCGCATAGACCTCACGCCACGCCGCCATCGTTGAAGTATTTTCCACGTAAGCCAGCGAGAAATCGCGGTCCGTCGCTGTGCGATCCAGCTTAAAGCCACGTCGCGCCAGTAGCAGGATGGCTTCATCATAAAGCGATGGCGAATTGAGCAGGCCGGAGAGCATCGCGTGAATTTCGGGGCGATGTTCGAACGGTTTCAGCAGCGCCGGATTCTTGTTGCCAAAGATGAATTCCAGCGCGCGATATTGATGCGACTGGAAGCCAGACGATTTTCCCAAGCTGTCGCGGAAGGATGAGTATTCGGTTGGCGTCAGTGTGGCGAGAATATCCCAGGCCTGAATGAGATTGGTCATGATGCGTGACACGCGTGCGAGCATTTTGAACGCCGGCGAAAGCTCGCCACGGCGAATCTGTTCGCGTGCAGCGAGCAGCTCGTGCAGCATCAGCTTCATCCACAGCTCGGTCGTCTGGTGCTGGATGATGAAGAGTAATTCGTTGTGTTCGGCGGAGCGCGGCTTTTGTGTAGTCAGCAAGAGATCCAGCCCGAGGTAATCCCCGTAGCTCATTTCATTGCGGAAGTTTTCGAATGCGCCTTCGGGAAGGGTGGGCTTTTCTGTCATGGCCATTTCAAATTCGTATATCCAGCATTGACGCGGTCTTCAGGCCACAATCGTGCCACGAACCGCACCGATGCTGGTGTTTCAATATAGCGGCATTGTCGCCTTGAGAATCGTCCCGGTCTGCGATTCCGTAATGAACAACTCGTTCGGCCGCTGCGGATTGATCGCCACGTTCGTCGTCCAGTCGCCGCGCGAAGAGTCAACGCGATACTTCGGCTCACCGCGCTTGTCGAATTGCCACAGGCAGCCGAGGCCGTGATGTGCGACGTAAAGATTGCCGTCATCGTCACCGGTGATGCCATCTGGGCCGGTGCCGCCGGAAAGCTGAATGAATTTTCCGACTTTCGACACGCCGCCCTCAACCAGGGGCACGCGCCAGATCGCGTTGTCGCGCGTCATCGCCACAAACAGGAAAGTTTCATCCGGGCTCAACACCAGGCCATTCGGGCTGGGCGCATTGTTAAGCAGTTGTTGCAGCGTGCCATCAGCTTTTAGCCGATATACGCAGCCCGAAGGGTCGTGCAGACCGCTCTGTCCCTGATCGGTGAAATACAGGTCGCCATTTTTGGCAAAGGTGAGGTCATTGACGCCCTGAAAACGCTGCGAGATGTAGTGTGTTACCAGCGGAGAGACGCGCCGCGAATCGACATCGAGCGCAAGCAGTCCATGGCGATAGTCCGCGATGATCAGGCGTCCATCGGTATGGAATTTGAGGCCGTTCGGCCAGCCATCGTATTTGACGATCAAATCCCACTCACCCGTTGGCGTAATGCGAAAAATGCGGCCAAACGGAATGTCGGTCACCCACAGGTTTCCAAACGCATCAAAGCACGGTCCTTCAAGAAAACTGTGAATGTCCTTGCCATGTAAATTCGCCACCACCCAGGGGTTATGCGCACCGGACTCGTACAGATAATTCGGCAGCTCGAATGCGGTTTCGGTGGTAAGGGACAATGGCGCGTTGAACATGGAATGCCAGATTTCAGGAGGAGGCTGCCATTATGCGACAAACGCTGACCTCCGCGAATCCGACGCGAGGCTTCTGGCCCGGAGACGGTAGACATATGCCTCTTCCGTCCGTAGACTGCAATGAAGGTATCGAAACCGTTCGCGCAACTAAGCCAAAATGTGTGCGGACAGCAAAAGGAAGCATGTGTTTTTTTGCGCCTTTGTTAATGCCGTAGATAATACAACGAACCGTCTGAGACCCGCACCTGTCAACGGTTTCAAAGCAGCTGTTGCCGGAGTGTTAGACACCATCCGGAATGTTAGACGGCGTTTTCGGTGTCTATAGCTAGGCCCCTGGAGAGAACACCATGTCCTCACTCCGCCCGATGACAGAGTCCGAGTACGTAGTTTGGAA
>JAJAYN010000293.1 GCA_026786225.1 Burkholderiales bacterium
CGATGACACCGATGCTGATGCCGATGGCCTGCACCGGCGTCAATGCCATGACGCTTTTGTCGATCAGGTAGGTGCCTGCGCCAAACCAGTAGATGATCGCCAGCAACCCCATGCCGGAAAGCCAGGTCGCGTAGGCCTCGGATTTGGACCAGTGCAAATTATCCGACAGCGCATCATTCCTGGGTCCGTTCAGGTATTTCTGGCTTTGGTAAAGGCCGCCGCCGTGGACCGCCCACAACTCACCGAATACACCGCGTTTCACGTCTTCCGGTTTGGCGGGTGCCGTCAGGGAATTGTCGAGCATGATGAAATAAAACGAGGCCCCAATCCACGCGATACCGGCGATCAGATGCAGCCAGCGTACCAACAGGCTTAGCCACTCAACGATATATGCTTCCATCAGGATTTAGCCCTCGCGCGGCCGTGTTCGACCGACTGCCTCGCACATGCAATTTCGCTTTGTCTTTGCAAAATCTCCGCCGCAACGGCAATTGCAATCGTCGCCGGTTCCTTGCCGGCAATACCTGCAACGCCGATGGGGCAATGCATGCTTGCCAATTGCGCAGCGGAAACACCACGGTCCCGTAATCGCCGCTCAAACTGGCGCCGCTTAGTCACCGATCCGATCAGGCCGAAATAGGCAAAATCATCGCGCTTGAGGATGCGTTCGCTCAGTGTCTGGTCGAGCGCGTGACTGTGGGTCATCACCAGAAAGTAACTGCCCGCGCCCGCCACATCAACCTCGCACACCGGCTCGTCAGTGCAGACGCATTGCACATTGGCTGGAACGTCTTTCGGAAATTCGTCCTCGCGACTATCGACCCATGTGATCGCGCAGGAAAGTTCAGACATTACCCTCACCACCGCGCGACCGACGTGACCGGCACCGAAAAGCACAAGGTGAAATTCCGGCGCGTGCACCGTAAGGGATTCCAGCCATGCAGCGTCGTCAGCGACCGCCTCAAAGGTCAGGTTCATCACGCCGCCGCAACATTGGCCCAATGTCGCGCCGAGCACGAAGCGGTGCATTGCACGCGCGCCGCTGGACAAGATCATGTTTCTCGCAATGTCGATGGCCTTGAATTCAAGATGCCCACCACCGATGGTGCCCAACACATTGCTGGCCGTGACAAACATGTTGGTTCCCGTATCGCGCGGCACGGAACCCCTGGTCGCCGAGACCGTGACGACGATGGCCGTTTCATTGCGCTGCGCTGCTTCCCGGAGAAATGAAATGCAGTCGTGCACGTCATGCCCCTTGCCGGGCGCGCACCGCCTCGACCGCGCGCATGATCGCCTCGCCCGTGGCGGGTGCATTCAGCGGCGGGTTGCAGCGGTAATCGGCCACACTGGCGATGGCATCGCGAATCGCAAAGAACACCGAGAAAGCCAGCAGCAGCGGTGGTTCGCCCACGGCCTTGGATCGCAAGATGGTGTCTTCGACATTGGCGTTTTTGTATAGCGCAACGCGGAAATCCGCCGGGCAGTCGTTGACCGACGGGATTTTGTAGGTTGAAGGCGCGTGCGTCATCAATTTGCCGTCGTCGTTCCACCAGAGCTCTTCGGTAGTCAACCATCCCGCGCCCTGTATAAACGCGCCCTCCACCTGCCCCAGATCGATCGCCGGGTTGATCGAATTACCGGCGTCGTGCAACAAATCAGCGCGCAGATGCTTCCATTCACCGGTCAGGGTATCGACAATGACCTCCGACACCGCCGCGCCATAGGCAAAATAAAAGAAGGGTCGGCCGGTGAGCGTATTGCGATCCCAGTGGAGTTTTGGTGTGGCGTAAAAACCATCGGACCAGAGTTGCACGCGAGCATGGTTCGCGCGCATCACCAACTCAGTAAAAGATATCGATTGGCCATTCGCAGAAACGTAATTGTCGGCAAAGACCACATCCGCGCTGTCCGCATTGAAAAACGTCCCGGCGAGATTCGCCAGTCGGTCCTTGATCTGCGTAGCCGCATCCTGGCCGGCCTTGCCATTGAGGTCGCTGCCGGTCGATGCCGCCGTTGCGGAGGTGTTGGGTACTTTGCTGGTGTCGGTGGCGGTACATCTCACATATTGCAGACTGATGCCAAGTTCAGCGGCCACCACTTGCGCGACCTTGGTATTGAGGCCCTGCCCCATTTCCGTTCCGCCGTGGTTCACCAGCACCGAGCCGTCGGTGTAGACGTGCACCAGCGCTCCGGCCTGATTGTAATGAACCATATTGAACGAGATACCGAACTTCACCGGGGTCAGGGCAAGGCCTTTCTTGAGCACCGGACTGGTCGCATTGAACGCACGTATCGCCTCGCGGCGCTGGCGATAGTCGCTGCTCGCTTCCAGCTCTGCCACCAGCTCGTGAATGACGTTGTCTTCAACTGTCATGCCATAGTGGGTGGTATTGCGTTCAGGCTTCCAGGTGCTGTTGCCGTAAAAATTTATTTTGCGAACATCAAGCGGATCTTTATTCACTTCGCGCGCGATGTTGTCGATGATGTTTTCCATCGCAATCGCGCCTTGCGGACCGCCGAACCCGCGGAAAGCGGTGTTCGACTGGGTGTTGGTTTTGCCCGCCATTGCGCGCACATCGACATCGCTCAGATAGTAGGCGTTATCGATGTGGCAGAGCGCACGCGCAGCCACGGGGCCGGACAGGTCAGCGGAAAATCCTGCGCGCATCACCATTTCGAGCTTCACACCGCGAATCAGGCCATCGTCATCGAAGCCGACATCAAATTCGTATTCAAAGCAGTGGCGCTTGCCGGTGATCATCATGTCATCGTCACGATCCAGCCGCAGCTTGACCGGGCGGTTGAGTTGCCTCGCCGCGATGGCAGCCACGCACGCAAACAAGGCCGACTGCGATTCTTTGCCGCCGAATCCACCACCCATGCGCCGCACTTCAACCACCACCTGATTTGATTGCAGGTTCAGTGCATGCGCAACCATGTGCTGCATTTCGGTGGGATGCTGGGTCGAACACCAGACGTGCATACCGGCATTTTCTTTCGGTACCGCGTACGAAATCTGGCCCTCAAGATAGAACTGTTCCTGCCCCCCAACCGAGAACGTGCCCTTGAGCCGCCTTGGCGCGGCCGCCAGCGCCGCGGCGGGCTCGCCGCGCACGCGATGAATCGGCGGCAGCACAAAAGACTGCTGCGCCTTTGCGGCCTGCGGCGACATGACCGCTGGCAGATCCTCGTATTCAACCTTGGCAAAGCGTGCCGCGCGACGTGCGGCCATCACCGTGTCGGCGATCACCGCAAACATGGGCTGGCCGACGTACTGCACCACGCCATCGGCGAGAATCGGGTCGTCGTGAATGATGGGCCCGCAGTCGTTTCTGCCGGGAATGTCGCGTGCGGTGAGCACCGCCACGACCCCGGGTGCGGCATGCACGCGGGACAAGTCCATCGCGTTGACGCGCGCATGGGCGCGCTCGCTTAACCCCAGCGCTGCGTAAAGCGTGCCGTGGAGTTCGGGGATATCGTCGACGTAAACGGCCTCGCCGGATACATGCAGATGCGCGGATTCATGCGGATTCGTGCTCATGCGAACACGCTGGTGCTGTTGGCAGATAACGGCGCGACCGGACGCGTCTCAAGATAAAAACGATAGAGCAGGTTCTGCGCCGTGCCGAGTCGATATTCGCGGCTCGCACGCATATCTGACAGCGGTGCGAAATCGGTGGCGAGTGCCGCCATCGCGGCGTGCGCGGTGGCCTCATTCCAGGGCTGACCGTTCAGCGCGGCTTCGGTCGCTGCGGCACGCTTGGGTGTCGCCGCCATGCCACCGAATGCGACGCGTGCACCGGCGATACGGCCGCCATCGAGCGAAAATGAAAATGCCGCGCAGACGGCAGAAATATCCGAATCGAATCGCTTCGATACTTTGTAAACGCGGAATTGTCTTCCCGCTTGCGGCAACGGCATCTCGATGGCGGACAGCACTTCATCGGGCGCGATGGCGTTTTTCATATACCCGAGGTAAAGCGCTGCCAGCGCCAGCTTGCGCGAGCCCGCGGCACTGGCGAGCGTGACCGAGGCATCCAGTGCGATCAGCGCAGGCATGCTGTCGCCGATCGGTGAACCGTTGGCCACGTTGCCGCCCAGCGTCCCGGCGTTACGAATCGGCTGTGAGGCGAAGCGCTCCCACATCTCATTCATTTCCGGATAATGGTCTCTCAGGGCCGCATACGCATCTGACAGGGACACGGCGGCACCGATGGTCAGCGTCGTCGCGCTGGTCTGGATGATTTTGAGTTCGGCGACTTCGCCAACATAAATGATGTCACCCAGGTCGCGAAACTGTTTATTTACCCATAGGCCGACATCAGTACTGCCGGCGAGGATGTTGGCGCCGGGATGTGTGGCCCGAAGTCGCAACAGTTCGGCCAGCGATGTCGGTGCGGAGAAATGCTGGCCGTGATGTTCAAACGCCAGCGCGGTATCGCGTTTGATCGAAAGCAGATTCGCCCGCAACGCATCAATATCAAACGTCGCTTTGGGCAGATCAAACATCTTCATGCCCGCCTCGATGATCGGACGATAACCCGTGCAGCGGCACAAATTTCCGGTCAACGCGCTGCGAATTTCTGCCTCGTCGGCACGGCTGTCACTGCCATTGTTTATGGCGTGCTGGAGATAAACACGCCACAGC
>JAJAYN010000294.1 GCA_026786225.1 Burkholderiales bacterium
CCGAGAAGCCCCATGAATAGTGTGCTCAGGTTCATCAGTAATTTTGTTTGCATAACGACTGAATTTGGGAGTGTAAATGGCCCTGTCATTTTAGAAAATTCCCCTATGAAACGGAAGAAAAAACGCGTGTTTAAGAACATTCGGGGACAGACCGCAGATGAATTTCGCAGGAAGCGATGCACTAAAATCCTGAGCCCGCCATGCGACTATCACACCGCCAGCACTGGTGCGCCTCTCCGCTTGCGTACGCCAAACACCGACACAAAAAGCGCGTAGCTGCCAGACCCAATTCGTAGTCCGGCTTACAGCGCAGCAGCGCTGTACTGGCTATTGTCAGATCAAGGCTTCGACCGCCACCATGAATCAATGGTAATGACCACCCAACGCGACGAATCAGGCTGTTGCACAAGCACCAGCGATGGAGAGTCAACGTCCGTGCAACACAACTTTTTTTGTGGCGAATCCATGCCCGGAAGGCGCTTCATGGCTGCAACGACAACGCAGGGACCGCTAAGGGTTTTCTTGATTGAAGACTCCCCGGACGTTTGCGACCTATTTGTTGTTTTCTTCCACGTTCCCGGTGAAATTGAGATCGTCGGTCACGCGGACACCGAAAACGAATCGGTCGCGGCGATATTGGCCGCACCCGTAGATGTGGTCGTCGTTGACCTCAATCTGCGTGAAGGCAATGGCCTGGCGGTCATCGAAAAAATTCGCAGAGCAAACCCCTCACCCCGGCCAAGCATCATCGTCTTTACCAACCAGCCGTTTCCGGAAATCCGGCACCGTGCAATGCAGCTCGAGGCAGACTACTTCTTTGACAAGTCAGTCGACTTTGACGCGGTGCGCGATACGTTGAGGAAATTGCGGTCGCGATAAATTTAAGACTGCCAAACCATACCATCCACGAGGCCTTCAAGCCATTCATGCCTGCAAAGTCCAGTCGTTGCTAGTGGTTGGCAACCGCTGAGCCATGCCGCGGCAATTCAAACGTCCCACGCAAAACGCCGTACAAGGCCCACAGAAGCAGGATCGGAATGATCAAAGTTTGAAGCAGGAAAATCACCATGATCTTCACGATATGGTCGATGGCCTGTTCGGCCGCCTTCTTCAAGTTTTCAAAATGCATCTTCACGTCCGTGCCTTTGCCCAACCACTCCTTCACCCTATCCCATGTCCCCTGCGTCTCGGATGAAGCCGGCATGGGGGGAATAAACTTAGCCACCTGGACCGACGACAGATCAATGGCCTGCTGGCTGGAAGTGAACTCGGCGGCGAGAAACTTCTGCGAAAGCAGGTCAGTGCCGATGGTCACCAGCGGGATCGCGAATCGCAGCATCAACAGAATAACCAGCGCCCTGCACAACCAACCGGGCGGCGACAGCCGACGAAAATAAAACCAGGTCCAACCGAACGCAGCGGCAGTCAGTGCTGCTGATAACAGCCAATAGCTACCAATGCTGATCAAGACTTTCTGAATGCCGAAGGCGACGCTGGCCGCCAGCATCAGGTCGGAAAAATGCTTCACCAATTCGCTGAGCGGGGCGAGCAATTGGCCTGGTGTCAAATTTACGCCAACCCCAAACGGCTGTGCCGAGATCTGCGTTCCCTGCACCACAGAAATGACGCCATTGAGCACTCTGGCCGTCGCGAAGCTGACCAGTGCCCGCTTCAGCCCCGCATCTACCTGCTCGACCGCCGGTGAGTCAAGTGGGCCAAGCCAAGCGCAGACAACGACGGCGGCCATGCAGATTGAAATGACGATTTGACGCGCGTTTTTCATTTTGAAATGCCCCGCTCGTTCATACACATAGTGCCTGTTTCGGCGCAATCAAGTCTACGCGTTCGCGGTCAACCTGAGCACGCCACCCAGTGAAAATTCGCGTGCCCATACCGCTCATTTACGCTAACTCCCCACGACGGTCAGAACAGAATTGCGTTTTTTCGTCGGGCCGCAAATAATTGGGGCTCAGACCACGGATAAATTCCGCAGAAAGCGTCGCTTGCATTCATTAGCACACGGCACGAACATTGCGCCCCCAGAACCGACGCGCCTTTCGAAGCCATTTCGCCCTTGAAACACCGCGCCAATAGGCGAGTTTCATACAAAATTTGCATTGCCCCTCACTTCCAAGGCAGGTAATCCGCTGCATTGGAAAAAAATCTAGAACCCTACAATCTCACCGCCGTCTCCAGCGCCAATTCAATCATAGCGCCAAAGCTGGTCTGCCGCGCCTCGGTACTCATGTGTTCATGCGTGCGGATTTGATCTGATACTGTGAGAATTCCCAGCGCACGTGCGCCGTATTCAGCAGCCAATCCGTAAATGCCGGCGAGCTCCATTTCAACAGCAAGCACGTTCATTTTTTCAAGCTTGTCGAACAGTTCCGGCTGAGGCGTGTAGAAAAGATCGGCGGAAAACACATTGCCGACGCGCACCGGTTTGTTCTGCTCCTTGGCCACATCCACGGCCATGCGCATCACGTCGTAGTCGGCAATGGCGGCGTAATCGTGGTCCATTAAACGCATGCGGTTCACTTTGCTGTCGGTTGAAGCACCCATCGCGATGATGATTTCGCCCAGCTTGATTTCCCTGTTCAATGCGCCGCAGGAACCGACGCGGATCACGGTCTTCACAGCGTAGTCTTTGATCAGTTCGGTCGCGTAGATGCTGCACGAGGGAATACCCATGCCGTGCGCCAGCACCGATACGCGTTTGCCGTTATACGTGCCCGTGTAGCCGAACATGTTGCGCACGGTGTTGACCAGCCTCGCATCCTTGAGCCAGGTTTCGGCGATGAACTGGGCGCGCAATGGATCGCCGGGCATCAGGACGGTTTCAGCGAAATCACCGGGTTGGGCGTTGAGGTGGGGCGTGGGCATGAGTTGACTTTTGTTGTGGGGAAAATAAGGGACGGCTTTGAGAAGGAACCAGAAAAGCGGATGGTATAGCCAGCGCGCTGTGCCGCTATTTTAGAGTACCCACCTTCCGGTAATCGCCGCTAAACGTGACATTGTGGCCTCGACAGTTCAGCATCGCCATAAATCATTTTGACTTATTTATCGGCCTCATCTCGATGCCATCCCTTGCTTGAATGTTCTTTTTCGAATTGCTTTCTGTCCCGCGCAAACTGTTCCGCCAGTTCATCGCGCCCCGCCTTCGCCGCCGAGACCAGGCGGTCATCGTCGTCAAAGTGCGGAATCATCGCTTCCGTAATGCTGATGTTGTGCCGCCGGAAAATATTGGCCATGTCGCGCGCACGGAACGGGTCAATGCCCAGCGCTTCCAGCGCATGCCGCCCTGCCATGAGCGCAGATTCAAACGTTTCCCGTTCGACGATCTCCACGCCGCGCTGACGCAGCTCGATGTAATGCGAGACGTTGCGCGCACGCGCGATGATTTTCAGATTCGGGAAATGTTCGCGCACGATGTCGGTGAGCTTCAGGCTGTCTTCGACATCGTCGATGGCGTTGACCAGAAGCGTGGCATTTTTGGCACCTGCGGCATGCAGTAAATCAAGTCGGGTGGCGTCGCCATAGAACACCTTGGTGCCGAACTTCCGCAGCAGCTCGATCTGGTCCGGGTCATGATCGAGCACCACCGCGCGCGCACCGTTGGCGAGCAGTACGCGGCCAACGATCTGCCCGAAACGGCCGAAGCCGGCGATGATGACGGGCGCATCCTTTTCGTCGATCACATCGGCCTCGTCGTTGCCCTTGGCGCATTCCATGCGCGCCATCCACCAGTCGTGCGCGATTAGCAGCAGCGGCGTGGTCGCCATCGAAAGTGCGACGGCCATCGTCAGCAGTGCTTCCCATTCTCGCGACAGCACACCCGCCATGCGCGAGGCACCGAATACGACAAACGCAAATTCGCCGCCTTGCGAAAGCAATATCGCGAACAGCCAGCGCTGCTTGCTGTTGATGTCGAGCACGCGCGCGGCACCCCAAAGCATGACAATCTTCAATGTAATGAAACCGAACAGCAGGATCGCCACCATGCCGGGTTTGCTGATGAGCAAGCCGAAGTCGATGGCCATGCCGACGGAGATAAAAAATAATCCCAGCAACAGACCTTTGAACGGCTCGATGTCGGTTTCGAGTGCGTGCCGGTACTCCGAACTTGCCAGCAACACACCGGCCAGAAAAGCGCCCAGCCCCATCGACAGCCCCGCCAGCAGCATCACCTGTGAAATGCCGATGACCAGCAGCAGCGCAAACGCGGTGAACACTTCACGCAGATCGGTGGCGGCGATGATGCGCAGTAGCGGGCGTGTGAGGTAGAGGCCGATGACGATGACTGCGCCGATGGCGCCGAACGCTTTCAGTGCGTTGAGCCAGCCGGGATCGGCACTGGCCACCGTCTGCGCGCCGAGCAGGGGTACGATCGCGAGCAATGGGATCGCGGCGATATCCTGAAACAACAAAATTGCGAAGCCCGTCTGGCCGGTCGGTGTGGACATGAAGTTCCGCTCGGTCATGGTCGCCACAGCAATGGCGGTCGAGGAAAGTGCCAACGCCGCACCCACCACCAGCGATGCTTTCCAATCGAGCCCCAGCAGCAAGGCGCCGCCAGCAAGCACCACGCCACAAAGCGCCATTTGCAGCGAACCGCCGCCGAAAACACTTTTGCGCATCGTCATCAGGCGCTTGGGTTCAAGCTCCAGGCCGATGACAAACAGCATCAGCACCACACCGAATTCGGAGAAGTGCATGGTCGATTCGACATCTTTAATAAAGCGCAAACCCCACGGGCCGATCAAGGCACCGGCGATCAGATAGCCCAGCACTGCGCCCAGACCGAGGCGCTTGGCGATCGGTACACAGATGACGGCAGCGGCGAGATAGATGAGCGCGTCGATCATGTTTGGCTGCCCAGTTCAATTAAACGCGTGCGGAATTTTTCCGCCATCGCGGCGAGCTGCGCGTCGTCCACCGTGTGCGCCCCATGCACCACGACGAGCTCGTGCCATTTCATGCCGCAAAAGCGGGCGGTCTGCTCGATGGGTGCGACGAAGTTTTCAAATGGTTGCTCGTGCATGCCCGACGCCGAATACGACTGCTCGTCACCGCCCGCGCTGACCGCCCACAGGCACTGCTTGCCATGCAGGGCTGTACCTTCGTTGCCGTAAGCCCAGCCACGTAAAAGCACGACGTCGAACCAGTGCTTGAGCATTGACGGTACGCTGTACCAGTAGATCGGGTGTAGCCAGACGATAGTATCTGCGCGCAACAGCGCCGCCTGCTCGGCGGCGATGTCGATATCGAAATCGGGATAGAGATCGTAAAGCGAACGCGTTTCCAGGTCGGGCAGGTTGCTGACGGCATTGAGCAACGCTTTGCACGCGCGTGAGTGTTGTGGGTAGGGGTGGGCGTAGAGGACGAGAATCATGGTGATGAAGTTTAGCCCACGGCGCGTTGATCGATCGGGGCTACGTCGCGCGAATCTCGACTTTGCTGCGGCGCTCGACAGGCCCCGCTTGCCGCGAAAAGAGAAGAAACTCCAGCATTGGAGGGGTTCCTGGCGGCATTTGCTCTGAAGTTCGGCTATGGACGGGCACTTTGCTTTATTGGTGCTCTCGGCGGCCAGACGAACCACGCGCCGATGACCGTTGCCAAGACGGCCACATAAATTATTGCGAACACCCAGGGTGGCGCGTTCCAGTAGATCAACGCCGACACCCAGCGCTGCACAAAACTCTGCTCGGTCGCTACGCCGCGCAGCCAATCTTCCAGCAACGTTAGCGGGCAGGTCATGCCGAGTATCGCTTCAACCGTGACAAACGCCATCAGCGCGACATGTGCGATCCGGAATGCGCGATGTCGAATCCAGGTCCAGCCGGCCACACCGCCGAGGACGATCAGCAGCAGTCCGCCAACATTGAACAGGACCACACCGGCGTGCAACATAAAAACAAGGTCAGCGAGCATGGGCGCCTGCGTTCAAAAGCGGATCGCGTGGATCGCGGGACGTGCGGTCATTTCAGCAACGTCTGTTCCATGAATTTGATCTGCGCATAGAACAGAAAATCAGCGTTCGATTTTTTTGCAAATCCGTGTCCCTCGTCGTTTGCCGTCAGGAACCACACCGGCGTGCCCTGTTTTTTCAGTTGCGCGACAATTTGTTCGGCCTCGGTATAGGGCACACGCGGATCGTTGCGGCCATGCACGACAAAAAGCGGCTTCCTGATCTTCTGCGCATGATTGAGCGGTGAGATGGACTCGAGGAATCGACGCATTTCCGGGATGCGCTCATCGCCATATTCCACGCGTCGCAGATCGCGACGATAGCTTTCCGTGTTGCTGAGAAACGTCACCCAGTTGGAAATGCCGACGATATCGATCGCACTGGCAATGCGGTCCGGATAGTGTGTGGCTACCGCCAGCGCCATGTATCCGCCGTAACTGCCGCCCATCACCAGCACCTTGTTCGCATCGAGGTCCGGCTGCTCCTTGATCCAGTCGAATAGTGCACCGATATCTTTCACCGAGTCCTCACGCTTCATGCCGTTATCCAGCGCCAGAAACGTTTTACCGAAACCGCTGGACCCGCGCACATTCGGATAGAGCATGGCGATACCCGACTCGTTGATCATGTAGTTGTTGCGACCGATAAAACCGGGTCGCGCCTGCGATTCAGGCCCGCCGTGGATATTGATCACCACCGGTCGCTTGCCAGGGAATTTCGTCGCATCCGGTTGATAAATAAAACCGGAAATCATCAGGCCATCAAAACTTTTCCAGCGCAACAGTTTGGGCTCTGCAAAGTCGAGCGGATTAAGCGCCGGGCTGCCGCTATGGGTCCAGCGGATAATCCTGGTCGCGGCAACGCTCCACGAATAGACATCGCCCGGGGATCGCGCTGAAGACACGTTGAACGCTACTTCGTGACCAGTTTGATCCTTGCCGGTTTTGGGCTCCCCGGCCGTGACGGCAGCGTCGGCACGATCATCATCGCCACCACTTTTCCAGTGCAAGCCGGAGATTTCGCCGGGCAGTAGCGCCGGACGCGGCAGCTCGGCGAACGTATTCAAATCGAGAAAGCGCAGCACGCTGGAACCATTCTCATTGGTAATGAAGGCGATGCGTCTGGCGCTGGTGGAAATCGAAAAATCGGTCACGTCGTGTTGCAGTTTCGGCGTCAGTACGGTTTCCGTGCCCTTGCCCAAGTCGATCATGACCAGATGCCGGTACTCGCTGTTTCTATCCGAGGTCGCGAACAGTTTCCTGCCGTCGCGCGAAAAGCGTGCCTGGTTATACGAGACCGGCACAGCATCGTCTTTCTTCGCCAGCACCACACGTTTTTTTATGCCGCTGGCAATGTGCATCGTCCAGAGATGCGATTCATTTGCGGAGACATACTCGGCGTACACCAATCTCTTGTCGTCCGGCGAGAATCGGAAGCCTCTCCATCCGCCACCCTGAAAGGTGGCGATCGTTTTTGCCGTTTCCGGTTTCAGCGGATCAGCCAGTATCAGCCTGGTCATCGGCACGCGGGAAGCCGTGTTGCGGTCTATCGTGGTGGTCGTGTAAACAATCCGGTCGCCCTTTCGACTCCATGCAGGCGCGCTGGCACGCACGTCGGGGTCGGAAATCGCCGTGACTTTTCTTGTCGCGAGGTCGAGACGAAAAATCTGAAAAACTTCATCGCCGCCGCTGGCTTTTTGAAACAGGATGTACTCGCCCTTTCCGGGCTGGTACGACGCGCCATTCACGGCATCCGGGAAATCGGTAAGCGGGTCCGGCCTGGCACCAGGCGATGCGACCAGATGCAATTGCAGCGTGTTGTTCAAACGCATGCGAATCAACATGGCGTGTTGAGTGGGATGCCAGGCGACAATGGACGAAGGCTTGAAGTCGGTGTACGCCTGCACCTTCGTCACCAGTTCTTCGCTTATCGGCGGTATGCCATCAATGACCAGATTGTCAGTGGGTTTCAGAAACTGGGCATGGGCAGCAGTGGCTGCAGTGACGATTGCCAGCCAGAGGAGCGCGCGCGCGAAGAGGGGCTTTCCAATGAGGTGCATAGGACTATTTTCCGTGTTGAACAACCGGACGCGCCGGATCGGACACCCACTCGCTCCACGAGCCGGGAAACAGCTTTGAACCGGAGTGCCCCGCGTATTCCATGGCAAACAAGTTCGCGCAGGCGGTGACACCGGAGCCGCAGTAATGCACCACTTGATCAGCAGGCTTGTGATTGATCAGTGTGGCGAATTCATTCCTGATCGTGTCGGCCGCACGAAAGGTGAGGTCGGCATTGAGGTTGGATTTGTAGAATCGGTTGACGGCGTTTGGTATGTGTCCGGCGACCGGGTCGATGGGTTCGGTCTCGCCCCGATAGCGTTCAGCAGCGCGCGCATCGATAAGTGCGATATCGCCGTAGCCAAGGTGCGCCAATACTTCGGCCGCACTCCAGACCATCATTGGGTCCGCCTGACCACGCAACGGGGCAGGCGTTGGCGCCGGGACATCGGTCGACAGCGTGCCACCATCGGCAATCCACTTCGGGATGCCGCCATCGAGCAGCAATACGTTGGTGAGGCCTATCCAGCGCGCCATCCACCAGAGGCGCGAAGCAAATTGGCCGCCCACATCGTCATAGGCAACGATGGTGGACGTGTTCGATACACCGTGGCGAGCCAGAAAGGCCGTAAATGCCGCAGGCGACGGCAACGGATGGCGTCCATTGGTGCCGGTTTTTTCTCCGGACAAATCGGTGTCGACGTTCGCATAATGCGCGCCGGGAATATGTCCTTCGCGATATTGGCGTTCGCCCTTGCCGAGGTCGAACAGGTCGTGACGGCAGTCGAAGATCACCCTGGCGGGTTCGTGCAAGTGCTTCGACAGATTTTCGGTGTTGATCAACATGGTGGCGGGCTCGTGTGTGCCGGATGACGGCAACAAGTTGGTGACGACAACAATTATGCGGCGGTTTTCAAACGCTCAATCAATCCTCTTCGGCAGGCAGCGTCGGTAATTTACTATTCTTGTCCGCGGCCCCACTGCCCCATTTCGCGAGCAAGCCGCTACTGATGATGACGAGCATGCCAACCCATGCCAGTGGGGGCAATTGCTCGTCGAAGAACACCAGGCCCAGAATCGCTGCGAAGATGACGGTTGAATACGCAAACGCGCCGACGACGACCGTACTGCCGCTGTGATAGGCCCGCGTCATTGCCAGCTGTGCCAGCGTTGCGGACAAACCGATGCCGAGCAGCAGCCAGATATTGCCGGTATTTACCGGATGGAATGCGCCGGCCAGCGGTTGCACAAGTGCCGAGCCGAATGTGCCGACCAGCGAGAAATAAAACACCACGCGCCACGCCGGCTCGCCCGCTTCACCGAGTTTCTTGACGTTCACATAAGCGCATGCGGCGAAAAATCCAGAGCCCAGGCCGATCATGCCAGCAAGCGCCTGGTCGCTGGCGAACGCCGGGCGCAGCAGCATGGCGACGCCGGCAAATCCGATCGCGATGGCGAAGATGACGCGCGCATTGAAGCGTTCTTTCAGCAAGATTGCGGAGAGCAGCGTAAGCCAGATCGGCGAGGTGTAGTTGAGGGTGAGGGCGAGAGCCAAGGGCAAATGCGTCATTGCGTAGAAAGAGGCGACCAGCGAAATGGTACCGGTCGTGCCGCGCCAGAAATGGCCGCGCAGAAATGGCGTGCGCACGGTCTCGCGTTTCCACATCAGAAAAGCGCCAATTGCCAGCAGTCCGATCAATGACCGATACATCGCCAGTTCTGCGCTGCTGAATTGGCTGCCGAGCATTTTTGCCAGCACGCCGACCAGAGCGAACAGCGCGCCAGCGACGAGCATCCAGGAGGAGGTCATGGGCAGGGCATCGCTCAATGCGCTCGTCGCAAGGCACCTCCCCCGTTGAAAAAGGGGGAATGAGGGGGATTGTGGATCGTCAACATTGCGTCGCGACCGCCAATCCCCCCCGCCCCGCCTTTTTCAAAGTGGGGAGCAAGCCAGTGAACGTAGAGTTGGATAGAAAAAAACAGAGAACACTAGCATTGGCGGGCGTTACAGGGCAAAAATGCCCGAAACTCCGCACCAGTTAAAGACTTTTGTTCGTGACTCACCCGCGCGCCAGCTCCCGACGCACGAATTCGTGGAAGTGCACCATGCCATCTTCCATCGGCGACTGATAAGGGCCTTGTTCATCGCGCCCCTCTTGCCAAAGCAATTTGCGCCCATCGTTCATGCGCTGGCAGATTTCTTCATCTTCGAGCGCGGTTTCGTCGTAGGCCTTTTGTTCGGCCGCGATGAAATCGGGCTCAAACAGGGCGATCTCTTCGGGGTAATAGAATTCGACGATATTGGTGCAGCGCTCCGGCCCGCGCGGGACGATGGTCGAAATCACCAGCACGTGCGGATACCACTCGACCATGATGTTCGGGTAGTAAGTGAGCCAGATGGCACCCTTGGAAGGCTCAACACCGCCGCGAAATTGCAGCACCATGTCGTGCCATTTTTTGTAGGTTTCGGTGCCGGGTCGCGAGAGTGACTTGTTCACGCCCACCGTTTGCACGCTATACCAGTCGCCAAACTCCCAATCGAGCTTGTCGCAATCGACGAACTTGCCCAGCCCCGGATGGAACGGTTCGACGTGATAGTCCTCCAGATACACCTCAATAAAGGTTTTCCAGTTGAAGTTGTATTCGGTGACTTCGACTTTATTGAGTACGTGACCGGTGAAATCGAGATCCTTCACGCAGCCGAGACGCCCTAGATCACCGGCGATATCGCGCGGCCCCTGAAACAGCATGCCATTCCATTTTTGCAGATTCTTTTTGGGCAGGTCCAGACAAGGCTGCTGTGGAAAATGCGGCGCACCGAGCAATTTGCCGCTGCCGTCATACGTCCAGCGATGCAGGGGGCAGACGATATTACCGGTCAGCAACTGGCCTGCACCTTTGAGCATCACGGCTTGACGGTGACGGCAGATATTGGAAACCAGATTGATGTTCTGGCCATTATTGACCAGCGCCCACGCGCCATTGGTCATTTCTAGCGCGCGATAGTCGAAATCGTTCGGCACCATCAATTCGTGGCCGACGTATCCCGGGCCGTTTTTGAAAAAAACGTCCATCTCACGCGCATGAATGGCGTGATCAAAATACCAACTGACAGGTAATTGCGTCGTGACGGGAGCAAGCTCTCGCGCACCGAGTAGTTCGGACATCGTCCTTACCCCCAATGTACCGGCCTCAAAAAGGCGCGGATAGTCCAAAGTAAAAACACCTGGGCGATCGAGTTTGTTAGCTGTCAACCCAGATTTCCATTAGGCGCACTTTCAG
>JAJAYN010000295.1 GCA_026786225.1 Burkholderiales bacterium
ACCTTACCGGCCTCGACAACTTGAAGTTCGTATGCAGAATTTACGGGGTCGACTACAAACCGTTGATTCCGTTTGTGGAAGACTTCACGGAATTAGGCATCTATTTTCGCGAGCCCGTCGCGCACTACTCAAACGGCATGCTTACACGACTGGCGTTTGCGTTATCGATGGCGATCGAGTTTGATTGTTTCATGATCGATGAAGCGATGGTGGTTGGTGACGTACGCTTCCACGAGAAATGTCATATCGAAATGTTCCACAAGCGAAAAGACCGAGCATTTATCCTCGTCAGCCACGACGCCAATGTGATCAAGCTCTATTGCGAACGAGCGAGCGTGCTGCACGCAGGCAAACTTTATCCCTTCGATACCGTCGATGAGGCCTACGATTTCTACAACCATGGGCTCAAGGAGCTTCCATCTGCGTAGCAGTGCATTCGATGATGCTTAATCTTGTGAAAAGTTGCTGCTGAAAAAAGAGACAGAATGAAAATATTGCTAGAACTACGCCCCGCCCTCGACGGCCACGCAGGTATCCCACAGGAAACGCGCCTGCTGTTTCGCGGACTGCGCATGATTGATGGCCTCGACGTCGAGGGCATGATTATCCACAGCGGCAGGGTCCTCGCGAAGGGCTTACCTGCTGACGCGGCTTACGAACGGAGTCCGGAAAGCACCGCCCGTCAGATCTACAAGCTTTCACGCACCATTATTTCGCTGCAGGAGAGCCTGCATCCAAAGTTGCTGCACAAGACCGGTGTCGACATCGACCAGTTATCCGGCACGCTGGGTATGTTGTTCACCCATCTGGTTGGTGCGAGCCAAAAGTTGACCAAGTTTGACCCGGCCCATTTTCGGGATTTCATCTGGCGCAACTTCTTTTCAAAAACACTGCCAGACAGCGATTTCGAATTGGTCACACAGGCAAACTACCGCGTCTCGCGCCTCCCCTGGACGATGATGCACCTGTGTGGGCTTAACTCGAGGCAACTCGGATTTCATTTTTATCCACGGATGAACACCAGCGAATTCAATATTTTCATTTCGCAAACGCCCTTTCCCGGCACTATCTCCAAACAAACGCGGTTGGTCGTGCGTTATCACGATGCCATCCCGGTGTTGATGCCCCACACCATCTCCGATAAGACTTTTCATCAATCGTCGCACTACTATGCCTTGAAGAGCAACGTAAAGAACGGTGCGTATTTCGCCTGTGTTTCAGAAGCCACGCGCAAGGACCTGTTGTCTATTTTCCCAGAGGCTGCAGAGCGTGCCGTAACGATCCACAACATGGTCTCGCACCATTACTATCCGGAGGAGTCTTCACCGCTGCGTGTACCGGAAATTGTCAGGACCCGAATGCACTCCGGTGTGAAGGTTCCCGTGCCGGGCAGTGAGTTGCGCTCACTTCCTGGAAAGCAAAACATGCAACCGCCAAAGGCGAAGGCCGGTGCCGCGCCTTTTGAATACCTGTTGATGGTATCCACTATTGAGCCGCGCAAGAATCACTTGTCGCTGCTATCTGCGTGGGAACAGCTCCGCACCGAGCAATTTCCAAACTTGAAGCTGGTCATCGTCGGCATGCTCGGCTGGAGCTACGAATCCATCGTCAAGAAGTTCAAGCCCTGGCAGGAGCGCGGCGAGCTTTTCCTACTGGAGGATGTGCCCTCACCGGAACTTCGACTGCTTTACCGGCACGCGAAGGCAACGATTTGCCCAAGTTTTGCCGAGGGCTTTGATTTTTCCGGTGTAGAGGCAATGCGGTGTGGTGGTGCAGTTGTTGCGTCGAACATACCGGTGCATGAGGAAGTCTATGGCAATGCGGCGGAGTTTTTCAGTCCCTATTCCACCGTTGAGCTGGTCGGGGCAATCGAGGCGGTTATCGGCGATACCAATGTTGAAAGAAGGAACGCGCTGGTCGCGGAAGGTGCGGCAGTTTCAGCGCGGTATTTGCCCGAGAAAATCCTGCCGCAATGGCGCGAGTTCCTGCAAACACGCCTGGCATCCCCTGCGGCATAGACTGACAGCACTTCACGGCAGTTTGCGTGCTGCCTGATCAGCCTTCCGCGCAGGCGATCGCGAACGTCATTTTCTGAAGCATATAGCCTGAGACGGCAACGACCTGATCCAACCGGCTGGGCAGGAAATTCACATTTTTCCTGACCTTGAACGACTCCAGAATTTTCGCGTCGCGCATCGTGTGCACGAAAATGCCATCGCATGACTTCAACGCATGCCTGATTTCCAGCATGTCCGCGCCCGACGCAAGCGATTGAATGGCAGCCGTCGAATGAAACGCGACAAACACGTGCCGATTGATACTCTTTTGATGCGCGACAAGTCGTGCCAGCGCGGGCAAACTGAACATTCCAGTCTCATATTGAATGACAACGACATCGATTGCTGCATCATGCAAAGCCGATTGTAATGCAGAGACGTTGTCAGGCACCTCCCTGTTCCAGCAACGAACGACATGGGCATCTTCTGCTGGCTTTCGCGTTGAATGCGATGCAAATATCAATGGCCGCATGGGTAGCGCCGCGACGAACGCTCCTGAGTGCACTGCGGTCTCGCTGCCGTCCTTCCAATCGCTCACCCAGCCGATCCGCATATCGCTAGTAGGAACTTCGCGGTCGATGCTTGCGCGCAATTCATTTGCAGCAATGGCATGCGCCGCAGACGCCAAAAATTCAGCGTCCAATGTGTCCGTGTTTAGCGTGGACACCGCTGCGAGAAAGCTTTCGTATGCGGCCGAGCCTTGGGACAAGGTCGCCCCGCTATCCTGCGGTTGTGCCGTCGCCGGTCCGGCAGTATGCAGTGCCCCAACTTTGCTTTCGAAGAACGCCAGCGCCCGCGCGGCCGAAAGTGCCCACGAAAAATGCTTGGCGCGATCAAGTCCATGCAGCGCCAGCTCGGCGTGAAACGTTTTGTTGCCGAGGACAGCAGCGATCTTCGCCGCCATATCCTCTACATCCTCGGGATCGAACAGCGCATCAGTACGGCCGATCACCTCGGGAATGCTGGTTCTGTTGGAACCAATCGTCGGCACGCCACAGGACATCGCTTCCAGCACCGGCAAGCCAAAACCTTCGCGCAATGACGGGAAAACAAAAAGCGCGCAAAGGTTATAAAAAGCGACCAGGTCAGCGTCATTGACATGCCCGACGAAAACCAGATCCTGTTCGCCCAGCCCGTGGTCTCTGCCCAGCGCTCCCAAGCGGGACACCTGATCAATCGTGCACTTGCCAATGATGACAAGTTGATATTTGCCGCGCAGCGCCAGTGGAATTTTTGCGAACGCCTCCACCAATCGATCATGATTCTTGCGGCTATCGAAGCTTCCCGTAAATAGCAGGAACGGTTTATCAATACCGGACTTTCCAAGTAGCGCCAATTTTGACATCTCGTCGATGGCCGTTGGCGCGAACTGGCCATCGACTGCGGACGAAATATTGACGATGTGGTCCGCAGGAATATCGGTGTTTTCGAGTGCTTCCACGCGCGAGAAATCAGAGATGGACAGGATCATCCCGGCACGTTGCAGGTTGTCAAACTTGTTCAGGTAGTGATCCGAAAGCATCTGGTTGGTGAGGTAGGTTTCCTGTTCCAGGTAGGGGATCAAATCGTAGAGCGTCACCGCAGTACGCGAAGCGGGAAACAGCATGCCCACCGACGTAACAACGTCCTCGCCGGCCCCTTCAAACAGGCTTGCGATATGCACGGC
>JAJAYN010000296.1 GCA_026786225.1 Burkholderiales bacterium
CCCACGAGGGGAGAGGGGGAGCTGCGCGCAGAGGGTTTGCATGGCCTCTGTTTGGATTGGGGCAGCTTCACTTAAGGCGCAACCTTCAACATGATCTTGCCGATATGCGCGCTTGATTCCATCAGCTTGTGCGCCTCGACAATTTCCGCCAGCGCAAAGGTCTTGAAAATAACCGGCTTCACTTTCTTCGCCTCCAGCAGCGGCCAGACTTTCTCTTTCAGTGAAACTGCAATGGCGGCTTTCTGCGCATCAGGGCGTGCACGCAACGTCGAGCCAGTAATCGTCTGGCGCTTCATCATCAGTGGACGGAAATCGATTTCAGCTTTGCCGCCCTCGAGAAAGGCGATAAAGCAATAACGCCCTTCCAGCGCCAGCGAGCGCAGATTTCTTTCAATGTAGCTACCACCGACCATATCCAGAATCACATTCACGCCTTTCTTTTGCGTGATCGCGAAAATCTCGTTGGCCCATTCCTGTGTCTTGTAATTGAACACGTGATCCGCGCCGATGCTCTTGCAGAATGCCGCTTTTTCATCGTTGCCGACGGTGGTGAATACCGTCGCGCCAAAAGCCTTGGCGAGCTGGATGGCGGTGAGGCCGATGCCCGAGGAGCCACCATGTACGAGGAACGATTCGCCGGCTTTCAGCTTGCAGGTGTCGAAGGTATTGACCCACACGGTGAAGAAATTCTCCGGCACGCCTGCGGCTTCTAGCATCGACAGGCCCTGCGGAATCGGCAGGCAGTGCGCGGCGGGTGCAGCACAATATTCGGCGTATCCACCGCCCGGCGTCAGCGCGCAAACGGCGTCGCCTGCACGCCACTGCGGGACGGCAGCGCCGACAACCACGATGGTTCCGGAAACCTCCAGGCCCATGATGGGGGACGCGCCAGGGGGTGGCGCGTAGTTGCCGGAACGCTGGGCGACGTCGGGACGATTCACGCCAGCGAATTCGACCTTGATCAGCACGTCATTGTTGCCAAAGGCCGGAATCGGGCCGGTGGTCATTTGCATGACATCCGGCGCGCCAGCGGTCGTCGTGCTTACGTAGCGCATTTGGTCGGGAATTACGGGGGAAGGAGTCGTCATTGCGTTGTCCGGTCAGGTTTAAGGAAGCTCTGATTAAGTCGATTTCGTCGCCATACGTTGTTGCTCGCACAAAAATGGCTCCTTACATATCAAGCATATGCCGCGTCGCCATTTTTGTACTCGCGCCTAGTCTGGCTTAGAACTCGGCTTAATCAGAGCCTCCTTAATTCAGTGGGTATTCCACAACCACGCTGCGCCACGTACACCACTGGAATCGCCAAATTTTGGCGGCACGAGGCGCGTGGCGACATAGTCGCTCAATACGTATTTTGTCCAGATTTTTGGCACGCTGGTATACCAGCGCGGCACGTTGGAGAGTCCGCCACCCAACACAATGACATCCGGGTCTATCACGTTAATGATCGTCGCGAGACTCCGCGAGAGGCGGTCCTCATAGGCCAGCAATGCGGCTTCACAGGCTGCGTCATTGGGGGCACGGGCGACGATTTCCGGTGCAGTTAAATCATCGTCGGCATCTTCCGCAAAGTGTTTTGCCAGTCCCGTTCCTGAAAGCCATGTCTCAATGCAGCCGCGCCTTCCGCAATAGCATACGTGGCCGGGTAACTCGTTGGCTTGTGGCCATGGCAAAGGATTGTGGCCCCACTCCCCGGCTATGGCGTTGGCGCCCCGCACAATGTGGCCATCGATGCATATTCCGCCGCCAGTGCCGGTACCAATAATGACGCCGAACACGGTAGCCTGACCCGCCGCTGCGCCATCGGTGGCTTCCGACAAGGTAAAGCAATTGGCATCATTCTCGATTCGCACTTCGCGCTGCAGCGCTGACTGCAGATCGTCTACCAGAGGCTGATCGTTCAGGCACGTGGAGTTGGCGTTCTTTATTTTGCCCGCGTTTGGCGCCGGTGCGCGCGCGATGGCACCGGGTGTCGCAATGCCTACCGTACCCGTTTCGCCCAATGCAGCCTCTGCAACTTTCACCAGCGTGACGATTGCGGCCAGCGTCTCCGCATAGCTCCCATGCGGTGTCGCGACGCGCGTGCGGTAGCGCTCGAGTCCGGATTCATCGAGGGCGAGTATTTCTATCTTGGTGCCGCCGAGATCGATACCGAATCGAATCATGAACGCGTCGTCATTTGTTGTGCGGTAATGGATATGCGATTATGCAGTGAGTCGCTTCAGAAGCCACAGGACACTCATCATGGTAAAAAAATCAGAATATCTCAAAACGGTTCGGCCGATCATCGCGAACGGCAAGACAAAACTCGCTGACATCGACACAAGATCCACCTGCAGTTTCAGTGGCGACAAGGCCGCGACAGTGGCGATATTTGCACAGTTGAACGCGCAGCTTGTCGAATTGCAGCAATTACTTTATGCCGAGCATAAGCACAAAATATTGGTGGTGCTGCAGGCGATGGATACCGGCGGCAAGGATGGCGTGATTCGCAAGGTATTTTTCGGGGTGAATCCGCTCGGCATTCACGTCGCGAGTTTCAAAGCGCCGACGCCTGAGGAAAGGGACCA
>JAJAYN010000297.1 GCA_026786225.1 Burkholderiales bacterium
GATTAACCGATTGGCCACGTTCCTCGTAGTTGTAAGCGACTTGCTGCAATGCGGTGGATTTGCCGGCGTTCATCGCCGCGAATCGGAAGTAAAGTTTGGCCAAGAAAGTCTCCGCTTTTCAGTGGGCCACAGTATAGCGGGCGGAAAGCGCGAGAAGAATTCTGCGCGCGGGATAAGTCGGTATCGATCTATCGATGCGACGTTTTGCGGCCGACTAATCAGCCGCCAGATACAGGCTAGAGCGTCCGCACCACCCCAACAACCAGACCTTCAATATCCAGCGTCTTCTTGTCAAGATCGACCACGATCGGCAGAAAATCGGCGTTCTCAGCGACGAGGAATGCCTGACGGCCTTTGAGTTTCAGGCGCTTTACGGTGGCATCGCCCTCAATACGCGCGACGACGATTTGCCCGTTGCGCGCGACGCTCGTTTTGTGCACTGCGAGCCAGTCGCCGTCCATGATGCCCACGTCTTTCATGCTCATGCCCGAGACTTGCAACAGGTAATCGGCCTTCGGCTTGAACATCAGCGGGCTAACCGGGTAACGGCCGACGACATTCTCCTGCGCGAGGATGGGCGAACCTGCAGCGACTTTGCCTATCAACGGCATGCCGCCTTCTTCATCGTTGGCGGCTTCTGATCCCATCGCACCGCCTTCGCGGATACGGATACCGCGCGAGGAACCGGCGAGCATTTCGATAGCACCTTTGCGTTCGAGCGCACGCAAATGCTCCTCGGCCGCGTTCGGCGATCGGAATCCTAGCGCACCGCAAATTTCTGCGCGGGTGGGCGGCATACCGTTCTCAAGAATCCATGCTTTGAGAAAGGCGAGAATTTCCTGCTGGCGGGCTGTAAGTTCATTCATGGCTGTATTGTTATACAGCTACCGGGAGAATAGCAAGCTTTTTTTTAAGCGGAATGGTCCCGATTTGATTTAAGGCAAATTGGCTACACACATAAGGACGCTATGCTTGGTCCATGACTGCACAATATCACGTTTCCCAACAGGACGTTGCCAAGATAGGCACCGCGCTTGGTCGGCTGCTCTTCTACATGTTGGTGGCGACGCTGGTTTCATTGTTGTCGTTTTCCGCCATTGCGGCTGATGTAGCGCCGGACGCGGAGAACGCCGCTATTTTTGCGCAATTGGAATCTGCCGGTGCCGTCATCCGCGATATTCGCGTCCGCCCGCAGAACATATTCGATCTGGATCACGCGGACGAAAACAACTGGTTGTTTCGCACCGCCAACAAACTGCACGTCGTAACCCGCCCGACAGTCATTGAACAGATTTTGCTGTTCAAGCGCGGAGAGCGCGTATCGGTGCAAAAAGTCGACGAGACCGAGCGTCTTTTGCGAAACAATCGATTCATCTATGACCTGGAAATCCGACCCATCGCAAACGCCGACGGAAGCGCAGACATTGAAGTCATCACGCACGATGCATGGAGTATCGACTTGGTCGGAAGCGTGTCGCGTTCAGGTGGCAACAACAAAACAAGCTTCGGGCTGAAGGAATACAACCTCCTGGGCACCGGCCTGCGACTGGGTTTCTCACAGATGTCCGATGAAGATCGTCGTGGCAGCGAGTTTGAAATTTCCTACCCGCTGGCCTTCGATGGCCGTACCAACCTCGCCTATGCGCAAGGCCAATTCAACGATGGCCGTCGCAGGTCAGCTATGGTTGTGCGTCCGTTCTTTTCGCTGGATACACGCTGGGCTGCGGGTGTCACCTGGAACGAGGACGATCGCCTCGACTCAATCTACAACGCCGGCAATACGACAAGCCAGTATCGGCACTCGCAAGACGCCGCGGAGATTTTTGGCGGATGGTCGCCGGGGCTCATCAATGGCAAAACCCAGCGGTTTCTGATCGGCTCGCGCCTGCGCGATGACAGGTACTTTGTTGAGCCAGACCGAGTGCGCCCTCCGATACTGCCAGTAAGCGGTAATGCACGCGCGGTGTTTTTTCGATACGAAGTTGTGGAGGATCGTTTCGTCAAACTGAAAAACCGCGACAAGATTGGTCGTCCCGAGTTCTTCCGCCTGGGTTTCGTTTCGCAACTGCAGCTAACCCGTGATCTCGAGTCACTGGGCTCCACGCGATCAGCCTGGCTCTATTCCGCTTACGTTAGCAATGGTATTTCATTTACCGCCAATCGCGACCTGCTGCTAAGCGGTTCCCTTGAACGTCGTGTCGCGACGACTGGATTGCCGATGACGCAAGCCGGGGCCAGCGCCCGGATCTATCTGCCACAGGGTAGCAATGCGATGTTTTACGCATCACTCGCTGCAGATCGCATCAGCGGCGGCGGTGTCGCGGATCAATTGCTGCTGGGCGGGAGTAATGGGTTGCGTGGTTATCCTTCGTACTATCAGGCGGGCGAACGGCGGGCATTGCTTTCGCTGGAGCAGCGTGCTTACACCGACTGGTATCCATTCAGGCTGCTGCGCGTCGGCGGTGCGGTATTTTTTGACTATGGCCGAGCCTGGGGCGGACCGAATCAAAATCGATCAAACCCGGGCTGGCTTGCCGACGCAGGCCTTGGGCTCCGCTTGGCGTTTGACCGTGCGGCGTTTTCCAATGTACTGCACGCTGATATTGCCGTGCCTCTCAATCGGTCGAAGGACATAAAGTCGACGCAGTTCGTGGTCAGGACGGAGGTCACTTTCTGATCGGTAATGCGCGAAGCTTGGGGAACCCGGTGACCGATTATTGCGGTCGCTGCACTTCTTGTAGTTTGTCGAAATGCGTCAGCCAGCAACGTCAAACGCTGTCACAGTCGCCACAGGGTCAACCCATTCGCTGCCACCAGCGACCTATCCAGCGCAGATTTGACATCGATGACACAGCCGCCTCTGGCGGCCTTTGAGAGTAGTGCATCAACTGGCATCGCCAGGTACTCCCGATGTGCGACAGCAAGTACCAGGGCATCTGCTGCGGGCAATTCGTCCCAGGCACTTAGTTTGATTCCGTATTCGTGCTCGGCTTCGGCAGAAGCACCATGCGGGTCGTGTACATTGACCGTCATTCCGTATTCCTGCAGTTCACGGACGATATCGACGACCTTGCTATTGCGCAGGTCCGCACAATTCTCCTTGAACGTCAGTCCCAGCACGTTGACAACGCCACCATTAAGATTGCCGCGCGTCTTGATGAGCGTCTTCACCGTTTGCTTGGCCACATACGCGCCCATGCTGTCGTTGATGCGGCGGCCAGCGAGGATGACCTCGGGGTGATGGCCGAACTTTTCGGCCTGGTACGTAAGGTAATAAGGGTCAACGCCGATGCAATGGCCGCCGACCAGGCCAGGCCGGAACTTGAGAAAATTCCATTTCGTCCCGGCCGCTTCGAGTACTTCGGCCGTGTCGAGTCCCATGCGATTGAAAATAATCGCCAGCTCATTCATAAACGCGATATTCAGGTCACGCTGCGAATTCTCGATCACCTTTGCCGCCTCAGCAACGCGGATGCTTGAAGCCTGAAATATGCCCGCGTCGACGATGCTGCCGTAGGCTGCCGCCAGAGTTGCCAGGGTGGCGGGCGTGTCGCCGGCCACGATCTTGATGACGCGCGATAAAGTGTGCTCTTTGTCGCCGGGATTGATGCGTTCGGGTGAATAGCCGACGAAAAATCCTTCTTTCCATTTCAATCCCGACGCGCGTTCGAGTTCGGGAATGCAGACCTCCTCAGTGGCACCTGGGTAGACGGTCGATTCATAAACAACGATGGCGCCGTGCTTAAGGTGCGGTCCGATTGCATGGCTGGCACTGAGTAGGGCGCCAAAGTCAGGCAAACGGGCATCATTGACCGGTGTTGGTACCGCGACAATGACGATATCGGCTGCGGAGAGGAGGCTTACTTCCGTCGTAAATTCGAGGAGCGTTGCCGCCCGCAAGTCGTCGCCCGAAACCTCGCCGGTGGGATCGACGAAACGGCGATAGGCGGCGATCTTCTCCAC
>JAJAYN010000298.1 GCA_026786225.1 Burkholderiales bacterium
ACGTAAAACCCTATCGCCTCGCGTTCGCGGGCAGCATCCTGGCGATGGCAATCGGCGGCGCGGCAGAAGCGTCGTTTGCGTGGTTTCTGAAAAACATGCTGGAGGATTTGTTCGTCGACCGCACCGGTCACGGCCCGATCTGGGCGGCGCTGGGCATCGTGCTGATATTTTTTATCAGCGGGCTGTCGCACTTTGCGGCGGGCTACGGCATGCAGTGGGTGGGCCATAAAGTCATTCTCGATTTCCGCAATCAGATGTTTCAGCGCCTTATCCGTTTGCCGATTCCGTTCTTTCATCAGACGACGACCGGTACGCTGATGTCGAAGATTTCCAATGACGTGTACGGCCTGCAACTGGCCGCGACCACCGCGCTCAACAGTCTGGTGCGCGGCGGTGTGACGCTGGTGGTGCTGCTGGTGACGATGTTCCTGATCAACTGGAAACTCACGCTGATTATTTTTGCCACCGTGCCGATTCTGGGCTGGATCATCAATGTGTTCGGCAAACGCATCCGCAGTATCAGCCGCGACAGCCAGCAGTCATGGGGTGCGCTCAACGACGTGCTGGAAGAGTCGATTCGCAGCCAGAAAGTGATCAAGATTTTCGAAGGTGCCGCATTCGAAACAAAACGCTTCGATAGCGTCGCCAATCGTATCCGTCGCAACGCCATGCGTCACGCGCTTGCTGCAGCCGCGTCCACACCGTTCACGCACCTGATTGTGTCGATGGCCATCGCGCTGGTGGTCTACCTTGCCGCCAGCCCGCAATACGGTACCGGTATGGAGGTGGCGGGATTTGTAGCCTATATCGTTTCGGCCGGCGCACTGGTGCCGCAGATAAAAGGGCTTTCCGGTGTGAGCGAACAAATACAGCGTGGCCTGGCTGCAGCCGAAAGCGTATTTGGTTTGATCGATGCCCAAGCCGAGCAGGATCACGGCACCATCCCGATGCAACGCGCCGAAGGGCGGCTTTGCTTCGAACATGTCCGCCTGCAATATGCCAATCAACCCATCCCCGCACTAGACGATGTCACGCTGGCGATTGAACCCGGCGAAACGATTGCGCTGGTCGGTTCATCCGGTGGTGGCAAGACCAGCCTCGTCAATCTCGTGCCGCGTTTTTTCCTGCCCACTGCCGGCAGGATTACGCTCGACGGCCACCCGCTGGACGACATCAAGCTCACCGACTTGCGCCGCCAGATTGCACTGGTGAGCCAGGACGTGGTGCTGTTCAACGACACGGTATCGGCCAACATCGCCTACGGCAAACAGGGAACATCGACCCAGGCGGAAATCGAAGAGGCCGCAATTGCTGCGCATTGTCTCGATTTTATCCGTGCCCTGCCTGCAGGCTTTGACACAGTCATCGGTGAAAACGGCGCGCTGCTTTCCGGTGGGCAGCGGCAGCGCCTCGCGATTGCGCGTGCGCTGATCAAGAACGCGCCGATTTTGCTGCTCGACGAAGCCACGTCCGCGCTCGACAGCGAGTCCGAGCGCCAGGTACAGGCCGCGCTGCAAACGCTGATGCGGGGACGTACCACCATCGTCGTCGCGCATCGGCTGTCGACGATCGAGAGCGCTGATCGGATCGTGGTGATGGGGCACGGCAAGATTCTGGAAGTCGGCTCCCACAGCGAACTTTCAGGCCGGGGTGGTGTTTACGCCAGCCTGCATCGGCTGCAATTCGAAAATGTCTGAAGCGGCGGATTCTTCGCCGTCGTTATCAACATCTCCCTCGCCGTCGCGGTCGCTGTCAATTTCCATCGTTGCGTATTTTCCCGACCCGGCTTGGTTAAAGACAACGTTCGACACGCTGGTGGCAGCACTGGTGCACGCGCGTCACGCGGGTGCGCTACAGCATGCCAGAATTTATTTGGTCGACAATCAGGCCGCTTCGAGCACGTCGGTGTTCGCCGCGCAACTCGCAGACGCCTGCAAAGAATTCCCATGGATCGAAAAGGAAATCATCGCCGGACAAGGCAATATCGGTTTTGGTCGCGCCAATAATCTCGCGATCTCGCACTGTACCGATTTCGATTTTCACGTCGTGCTCAATCCCGACGTGAAGCTGGCCGAGGATGCACTCACCAACGCGCTGCGCTACGTTCAACAACACGCCGATTGCGCGATGGTCTCACCCGTGGCGACCTCGCCGGACGGACAGCCGCTTTACCTGGTCAAACGGTTGCCGGACTTTTTCACGCTCGCATTGCGCGGATTTGCGCCTGCTTGGCTCAGGCGCTATTTCCAACACCGGCTCGACTGGTATGAGCGCAGGGAAACGCCTTTTGATGCGGCGTTGAACGATGTGCAGATTGCCAGCGGCTGCTTCATGTTCATTCGCCGAACCGCACTTGATCGAACGGGCGGTTTCGATCCGGCGTACTTCCTGTATTTCGAGGACTTCGATCTCAGTTACCGGATATCGACATTCGCCGGCAATGCGCGTGTCGCGGACGTACGCATCGTGCATGCGGGTGGAAGTGCCGCGGCGAAAGGGTTGCGGCACGTATGGCTATTCGCGCGCTCGGCGTTGCGATTTCATCGCAAGCACGGGGCAAATTGAAAACGCCAGCACTGGCGAGCCTCGCAGCACGGTTTGACTCGAAGAAGCGCGCCAAATGGCGTTCTAGCCCTGGGAACAGTCT
>JAJAYN010000299.1 GCA_026786225.1 Burkholderiales bacterium
AGAGCGGCAAATTTCCCTGGGACAACGGCAAATTTCCATCAATGAACGAGCCGTCTGCCGGTTATCACGGCGTGCGCTTCTTTGAGACCTTCGGCGATTTCGCTTACACGATGAAAGCGCGCATGGAAGTCATGCGGGTATTCGGTCCCACGCTGGCGCCGTTCAATGCATGGCAGTTATTACAAGGTATCGAGACGTTGCCAGTACGTATGGAACGGCATTGCGCCAATGCGATGGCTGTGGCGGTGTTTCTGCAAGCTCACGCAAACGTCGCGTGGGTGAATTACCCGGGGCTGCCGTCGAATCGCTATCACGATCTGGTGAAGCGCTATATGCCGAAAGGCGCGGGCGCGTTGCTTTCGTTCGGTATCAAGGGTGGCGCAACATCAAGCTTTGATGCTGGCGTGAAATTTATTGAAGGGCTTCAGTTCATTTCGCATCTGGCCAATATCGGCGACGCCAAATCGCTGGTCATTCACCCCGCCTCCACCACGCATCGGCAACTATCCGAGGAAGATCAGATCAAGGCTGGCGTGCCGCCGGACATGATTCGCCTGTCGATTGGACTTGAGACAATTGACGATATTCTCTGGGATATCGATCAGGCATTGGCAGGCGCAGCCGCCTGATTATTTCGGGTAGATCGCGCCGAGAATGTTGGCGTGCCTGGCACCAGTCGTTGCACGCATATCGAGTGGCCGATTTTCGATCGCCTGTTTGGCAAACCATGCAAAGGCGAGCGCTTCCACTTGTTGGGCGGGCACACCAAAGGCATCGGTCTTTTCCAGTTTCGCACCCGCAAGCAGCTTGGCAATGCACGACATCAGGGCTTTGTTGTGTGCACCCCCGCCGCAAACCAGCGCACGTGCGCAATCCGGCGCGTAACGTTTTATGTGATCAGTGATCGCGTGGGCGGTGAGTGAGAGCAAAGTTGCCTGCACATCAACTGCGTTCTCGCTGCCATTGAGTTTTTGCTCGAGCCACTCAAGGCTAAAGCGATCACGGCCCGTACTCTTGGGCGGCGGCTTTTGGAAATAGCTGTCATTAAGGTATTGGCCCAGAACACGTGGCAAAGCCTGTCCTTGTGCAGCCCATGCGCCGTCCATATCGAGACGCTTGCCGAGATGCATATCGGTCCAGGCGTCCATCAGGCAACATCCAGGGCCGCAGTCGAAGCCCCAGGCGGGCTTATCTTTATCGAGGACGGTGATGTTGGCGATGCCGCCGATATTCACGACAACGCGTGTCTCTGTTGCCGCGCGAAAAACGCCGTCGTGAAACGCCGGCACCAGTGGCGCACCTTGCCCGCCTGCAGCGATGTCTCGCGAGCGAAAATCGGCAATGGCTGTTACTGCGGTCAACTCGGCGATGAGTGCGGGGTTGTTGAGTTGAACGGTGAATCCCAGGTCGGGGCGATGCCGCACTGTCTGACCGTGGCAACCTGCGGCGACAATATCGTCCGGCGAAGTGCCTGTATTTGCGAGGAGCGTCGATATGGCGCTCGCGTATACCTTGGCAAGCGCGTTGGCCGCGAGCTGGCTGCGCTCGATTTCGTTCCGCCCGGGCGCATTCAGAGACAACAATTCAATACGTAACGTCGGCGGGAAATCCTGCGTGTGAAAGCCAATAACGCGCGGCGTTGGGTCAGCAAGATCAGCGAGGATTACATCGACACCGTCAGTACTGGTGCCGGACATCGCACCCAGATAAAGCGACGAATGGCTACTCAAACTTGGCGGGGCGAGTGTCGCGCAACAGCGCGAGTTGCGCACTTTGGACTTGTGCGGACTGCTTGAATGCCGCGATGTGTTTCTGCGCGAGGGGCTCGGCTTTGGGCAAGGCAACGCGCATGGGGTTTTGATGCTGGCCGGAAATTTTGAATTCGTAATGTAGATGTGGGCCAGTTGCCCAACCCGTTGCGCCGACATAGCCAATGGTCTGCCCCTGGCTCACGCGTGAGCCCTTGCGTGCGTTTGAAGCAAATCCGGAGAGGTGGGCATATAAAGTGGTGACACCGCCGGAATGGCGCACCTCGACAACGTTTCCGTAACCGCCTTTCACGCCAGCAAAATCAACAATTCCATCCGCAGTCGCCCATATTGGTGTGCCGCGCGGCGCGGCAAAGTCGACACCGGTGTGTTGCCGCCAGTTCTTTAGAAGGGGGTGGACGCGGCCGCCAAATCCCGATGAGACGCGCGAAAATGCGAGCGGCGAACGCAGGAAGGATTTAGCGCGATTTTGCCCTTCAACTGAATAGTATCCGTCCTGACCATCTGCGTCCGTGAAGAGAAATGCCTCGAATTTCTTGCCGTTATTTGTAAACTCTGCGGAAAGCACGCGACCAGCGCCCAGAGACTCACCGTCCTGATGCAGCATTTCATAGACGACAGAAAACTGGTCGCCTTTGCGCAAGTCGACGTGAAAGTCGATATCGGTGGAAAAAATACTGGCAATCTGCGTGGCGACCGCATCGGGAATCCCGGCATCATCCGTTGCTGCATAGAGAGATGATTTGATTACGCCGGATTTGCGGGCCATCTGCGCACCAGGCGCAACTTTTTTCTTTCCCGCGCTGAAATTGACGCCGTCATCCTGCAGCCGTACGTGTAAGTATTCTTCACCGCTGTAGAGGTAATTCAATGACACCAGCTTGCCATCAATAGTTGTCGTCGCTTGCAGAGTGCGCGTGGGGCGAAGCTGGAAAATTATCTTTGCTTCCGGCGAGGTTCGAAGAAATGCGAATGCTGCCGGGTCATCCACATTCAATCGCTGCAACAACGATGCAACAGTGTCACCGCGTTGCACGCGTTCGCTGGCGCGAAACTGCTCGACCTTTGTCGTATCCGGGGCTAATGCGGGAAGCGTCAGCAACTCGGTAATTTCGTGACGCTCGATTTTATCGAGTTGGGTGTCGGAGGCTACGCCGAAGGCAGTAAGCACCCCGAATACGGGCAATGCTAACAGCACTGTAACCGCGACGAGAGCCTGCTTTGGCAGCAGTCCCCATAGTCGGGCGAGTACGATTTGCGCTACTATTTTAGATTCGGCGAACGTCATGTTGTCCTGAGAAATAGTTGCCTTCTGGTTCGGTTCAGAATCGCAAGGCTTTGAAGAATATCAGAATAACCTCCTGACCGTCACCCAGCAGTTTCCATCCCGCATTTACACTTCCGACAAGCACATGACTGATTCAGCAGAAATAGACGCCTCACTGGCAATTATTAAACGCGGTGCCGATGAACTCATCGTCGAAGCCGAGATGCGAAAAAAGCTGGCCAGTGGCCGCAAACTTAGGATCAAGTTTGGCCTTGACCCGACGGCACCTGATTTGCATTTGGGGCACACCGTAGTATTAAACAAGATGCGGCAATTTCAGGACTTGGGACACACGGTTATCTATTTAATTGGCGACTTTACGTCGATGACCGGCGACCCGAGTGGTCGCAATGCGACGCGGCCGCCGTTGACGCGGGAGCAAATCGACGACAACGCCAAGACGTATTTTGCACAGGCCAGTTTGGTTCTGGACGCCGAAAAAACAGAAATCCGCTACAA
>JAJAYN010000300.1 GCA_026786225.1 Burkholderiales bacterium
GAATCGGATTCGGGTATTCACCCGCAGCGATCAAACCTGCGTAGTGCGCCATATCGACCATCAAATACGCGCCAACTTCCTTGGCTATTTTCGCAAATCTCTCGAAATTGATACGCAATGCATACGCCGATGCGCCTGCGAGAATCAATTTTGGTTTGTGTTCACGTGCAAGCGCTTCGACCTGATCGTAATCGATCTCCTCCCGGTCGTTCAATCCGTAGCTCACGATATTGAACCATTTCCCGCTCATATTTACGGGCGAGCCGTGCGTCAGATGTCCGCCCATCGCAAGGCTCATTCCCAAAATGGTGTCGCCCGGTTTCAGCAGCGCAAAAAATACCGCATGATTTGCCTGCGAGCCCGAATTGGGCTGTACATTTGCCGCGTAATGATGAGTGTCTGCACCGAACAATTTCCTGACGCGATCTATCGCCAGGGTTTCGGCAATGTCCACGAATTCGCAGCCGCCGTAATAGCGTTTGCCAGGATAGCCTTCGGCGTACTTATTCGTAAGCTGGGAGCCTTGGGCCTCCATTACCGCCGGACTGGTGTAATTCTCCGACGCGATCAGCTCGATATGGTCTTCCTGTCGCTGATTCTCTTTTTGTATGACCGCAAAAATTTCGGGATCAACCGAAGAAAGATTGTTGGATCGATGAAACGTGTCTGGCATGGGATGTCTTGCGGAATGTTAAGTTAAGTGCCGAATGCGTGTGAATGGTATGGATTAATCTGACGCAATTTTACCATGCAGCCTTAACCCGGCGCAGGTAGCATCCAGCGGATTTGCCAGTGAACGCGCCCTCGACCTGCGAAATTGCTATGCGGAGCCGGCCTGTGCCTGCTCGGGCGGCGCACGGCGCAAAAGGTGAATGCCCTTCACGCTGAGCTCTTTTGCGAAATGGACGTTCTTGGCTGCGGCGTGCATATACAGGTTAAACCCCCCAAAATGGGTCGCGGCATAGTTGTAGGCACCACCAAGATCGTATTCCAGTCGATTTACCGCGCTCTCAAAAAACGCGGGCGTCTTGTTGACCAGGTCGTCCCCCGATTCGAATACCACTTCATCGCCGTGCGTGGTTTTCTTTACGGCGATACCACCCGCGACAAATTCAAGATAAAGGCGGTCGCGGCATTTCTCCAGATAGCAGCGATCAGACATCTGCGCAATGATGTCGGCGGATCCAAGCAGGCTACCCAGCATGCGCAACACGGGATCCTGGACAAGAATGTCCGCTATGCGTTTTTCGAAACCGGTGAAATGAATGAGCTCGGCGGCTTCCTCAGTACAGTCCGCCAAACCTATTTCCGGCATGTACTCGCGCAGGAATTCGGCACCGCGCGAAACGTGGCTCAAGGTGTACTCGGCACCGTTTTTGGCTGTCGTGTCGGTTGTCTTCCTTAAATAGCCGATATCGTGGAAAAGACCAACAATCACGCCTAGCTGAAATAGTCGCACGCCCAGCGCGGACGTGCCATTGCGTGATCGTTCATAGCCATCCATCAGCCGCGTCATGGCGAGCGTCACATCCATCACATGTTGCAGATTGTGGTACCCCGTGTCGCACGCCTGATAACCTGGATACTGGCCGGCGTAGATTCTCGCGACATCAGTGAAGGCGCGATCCATGGCGACGTGCGCGACGCCAGGATAGAGCATCCGGAAAAGCCGGGCAGTTTCACGATGAACCGCGACGACATCCGTTGTCTGGATGCGATTGGTCACATCAAAATCGTTTCGCCTTGATTGCATCGGTGTCCACTGCGCCTGGAAATTTTCGGGCCACTGCGCGTTTAGGCGGCGCGACCCTGATTTGGGCTGTTATTTCACACCTTTGACGGTGAAAAAGCAAATAATGAATGCCTCTTCGCCATGCAAAAAAAACGTCAGCGCGGTATATTGAAGTCGAGGAGGCGTTACATGAATAGTGCTGTGGGGGACACGGACGCAATCGAGGGCAGGATTGTTGAACTGAAGCTGGAACACAGCGACCTTGGCCTCGCCATTGATGCGCTCGTGGCCGCACCGATCCATGACCAGTTGCAACTGAAGCGCCTAAAGAAGCGCAAGCTGTTGTTAAAGGATCAAATTTTCTTTCTGGAGGCGCAACTGACCCCAGACATTCCTGCCTAGTGCCGGACGTCGCTGGAACTTCTCACGCTACTGACTTATCTGCTTTTTCTGCCCCGTCGGTCGCGCCCAGTTGATCGGGGTCACGAATTTCCAACTCACCAATTTGCCAATTCGTTGGATAATTGACCCATTGGTCAGTATGTCCGCTTAGTCCTCCATATTTAGTCCGCTCCAACCAATCGCGTCTTTACCAAAAATGAAAAATAATCTTGTTATCGTCGGTGTGTTTGCTGGCGCGTTGATCTTTGGTGCCGGCGGATATTGGCTCGGCAAAGGCCAGTCTGGCTCGACTGCCGCTTCAAATCTTGCCCCCGTTTCCTCACAAGCAGCTGCAAAACCAGCTTCGGGTGCACCTGGTTCTTCCGGCAGTGCAATCGCGGTCGAGGTCTCTACCGTTAAGTCGGTACGAATGGCGCAGGGGCTCACGGCGGTCGGCTCGCTGCGATCAGATGAATCAGTGACGATTCGCCCAGAGGTCTCCGGACGCATCAGCGAGATCGGCTTTCGGGAAGGTCAACGCGTCGCCAAGGGCTCGACGCTGATTCGCTTCGATACTTCTGTTCAGCGCGCAGAACTGGAGCAGGCTGAAGCCAATCTGGGTCTCAGCAAAAGCCGACTGGAGCGTTCGCGCGATCTTTTCACTAAAGGCTTCCTCTCCAGTCAAGCCCGCGATGAAGCTGAGAGCAATTTCAAGATCGCGCAGGCAAACTACGACTTATCGCAGGCACGGCTAACCAAACTCGAAATCAAAGCACCCTTTTCCGGCATTGTCGGTCTGCGAATGGTCAGCATTGGCGACTATGTCAAAGACGGTCAAGACATCGTCAATCTCGAGGAGATCGACCCTTTGAAAGTGGATTTCAGGATCCCGGAAATCTACCTCAAGCAAGTAGCGGCCGGACAATCGCTGCAAATTACCCTCGATGCATTTCCGAACCAGACTTTCCAGGGGAGCGTTTTCGCGATCAATCCGCTGGTTGACACCAATGGCCGCGCAATCGTCATTCGCGCAATGGTAAAAAACGTAGAAGCGCGTCTGCGTCCCGGCATGTTCGCGCGCGTGCGGCTGTTGTTCAGCGACGAACGCGAGTCGGTGGCAGTGCCCGAACAGTCGCTCATTCCGGTTGGCGACGATCAATATTTATTCAAAGTTGTTGATGGACGCGCGCAGCGCTTAAAGGTTGGAATCGGCCAGAGACGTGATGGCCAGGTGGAGATTCTGCAGGGATTGACTGCCGGCGACGTTGTAGTCACCGCCGGCCAGCTCAAACTGCGCGACGGTGCGCAGGTAAAAATCGCCGCCGCCGCTGCTCCCACTAATAACGCGAAATCTGCGGCTGACGCGACCAAAGGCGCATCGCCGACTGCTACAGGGACAAGCCCGGCGATGAAAGCGGGCGGTAAATCATGACGCTGCCGGAGCTATGCATTAAGCGGCCGGTTTTTGCAACCGTACTTAGTCTTGGGGTGCTGCTGATCGGATTAATCTCGTACAGCAGGCTATCGGTTCGCGAATACCCGAAGATCGATGAGCCGGTGGTGAGTATCGAGACGGTCTACAAGGGCGCATCGGCAGAAGTGGTCGAATCGACGATCACTAAACCGTTGGAGGATTCGCTTTCGGGCATCGAAGGGGTCGATGTAATGACCTCGCAATCGCGCGCCGAGCGCAGCCAGATCAACATCAAATTCAAACTCACGCGCGATCCTGACTCTGCAGCCGCGGATGTGCGTGACAAGGTCGCCCGTGTGCGCGGACGCCTGCCGGACGCCGCCGATGACTCGATCATCGCCAAAGTCGAAGCCGATGCCGATCCGATCATGTTTGTCGCGTTTTATAGTGACAAGCACACGCCCCTCGAAGTTTCTGACTACGCCAATCGCTATATCAAGCCGCGGTTCTCGACGCTTCCCGGCGCTGCTGACGTACGCATCTTCGGTGAGCGCAAGATGTCGATGCGCATCTGGCTGGATCGCAGCAAACTGGCCGCTTATAAGCTAGGGCCTGCCGATGTGGAAGATGCCCTGCGTCGACAGAACGTGGAAGTCCCTGCAGGCCGTATCGAGAGTCAGACGCGGGAGTTTTCGGTCCTGGCGCAGACCGATCTGCAGACCCCTGAGCAATTCAACAATATTGTCATCAAGGACGCAGGCGGCTATCCGGTCCGGATTCGCGACGTGGCACGCACGGAAATTGCGCCTATTGATGAGCGCATTCTTGCCCGTTTCACCGGTCGCAATGCAGCGACGCTGGCGATCGTCAAACAGGCAACTGCTAACCCACTGGAGCTTTCGGTCGCGGTCCGCGCGGAAGCCGACGAGATACAGAAATCGTTGCCGCCGGGAATGACGCTGACGGTGGTATTTGATACATCGCTGTTTATTGAACAGGCCATCAAGGCGGTGTTTGGCACCATCTGGGAAGCGATTCTTCTGGTGGCCATCGTCATATTTCTGTTCCTGCGCAATCTGCGCGCCACCATCATTCCGTTGATCACGATTCCGGTGTCATTGATTGGTGCGTTTGCCCTGATGTACATGTTCAACTTCAGCATCAATACCCTGACGCTTCTGGCGATGGTGCTGGCCATCGGTTTGGTAGTGGATGACGCGATCGTGGTGCTTGAAAACATCTACCGCAATATGGAAGAGGGAATGGGTCGCGTCGAGGCTGCGATCAAAGGCGCGCGCGAAATCGCGTTCGCGGTTGTGGCCATGACGCTGACCCTCGCGGCCGA
>JAJAYN010000301.1 GCA_026786225.1 Burkholderiales bacterium
ATTGGCGATTTGTAATGCCACGATATGCACCCTCAATTATTTATATGTACATGGTCAATCTACATCACAGATTCAATATTTTCCAGTTGCATGCATGCGTGCTGGGTGGCGCATCGTCTAGCTTCAGCCTGGCGCATCGCGCTGATATGTCGGCAATGATGCGCCGCAATCGCGGCAATATTTGGCTTGTGCCAGATGGCCTTCGCTCAGGCACTCGTGGCAGGTGCGTGTGGTCGGCACGTCGCCCAAGCGCTGCATAGTAAATTCGGCGCTTACGATGCCGGTGGGCACCGCCAACGTGCCCCAGCCCATCAGCATCATCACCGAAGCCACCAGGCGCCCGAGGTCGGTCTTGGGCGTGATATCGCCATAGCCTACGGTGGTCATGGTGGTGATTGCCCAGTAGACCGAAATCGGAATGCTGGTAAAGCCGTTCGTCGGCCCCTCAATGACATACATCAGCGTTCCCATCACCAGCACCACCATCAGTACAAAAGACAGGAAAACGAAAATCTTTCGCCGCGACGCGACAAGCGCGCGGCCCAATGCGCCGTACTCGGCAACGTATTCCGTCAGCTTGAGGATGCGAAACACGCGCAACAGTCGCAATACCCGCACATCGATCAGCGAATGCAGTTCGGGCAACAGTATCGCCAGGTAAGTCGGCAGCACCGCCAGCAGGTCAATCACGCCATAAAAGCTGGTGGCATAACGCCAGGGATGGCGCACACAGGCCAGCCGCAGCAAGTACTCGACCGTAAACAGCAGCGTGAAGCCCCATTCGAGTGCTGTCAACAGCACACGGTGGCGGTTATGGATGCTGGCGATGCTGTCAAGCGTCACCACCGCCAGACTGGCAAGGATGATCCAGATCAGTGTGACATCGAAAGCGCGGCCGGCGCGTGTATCGGCCTCGAAAATAATGGTGTACAAGCGCAGGCGCCAGCCATCTGCCGGCTTGCCGAAGGGCATCTCACTTTCCATAATGGTGGGTTTCGCTTGCACGTGAACTCCTGAGCGCACCTGGATGCGATTTCAGCATTGTCGCGCAAAGTCACCGCTGGCGGATTTTGTGCCCAACGTGGTGGCAAAGGCTGGCAGTCGATGGTTTGGTTTTGTGCCATTCGTACCGGAGTCGAATTGTTTCCCGGAAGACATGAAGGCGAGGCATTGAATGCGCCATTGTCAGGATCGCAAGGATTTGATTGGTAGGAGATCAGATTGTGAATGCACCAGAAAAGAATTCGACTCCGGTACCTTTGGCGTACGGCGCGCCTGTACTACCGAGGCCAAAGCGACTTACGACCGGGACATGACACTCGCGAAGTCAATTCTGACGACGCGCTGACTCGCAACATCAATTAGTTTTTCTTTTCCGCCATTGCCCGTAGCCGGGAAACCGCCGCGCGCAATAACGCCTCCGAATAAAGCTTATGGAAACCCAGCAGCGCTCTAAAGACGAATCCCATTTCAGCTTTGCCCGACTTTCGGTTTCTGCCGGGGACGACGGCTGAGCCGAAATAAAGGCGCGTCGCAGGGCCGCCCTTTGATGGAGCGGGATCAATCATGAGCCAGGATCTTGTGCGACTGTTCATATCCGACAAGAGCAATTGGTTCGGCGCCCTGTCTTCAACATGCCAGGCCGCGAATTCACTTATGGTGCCAGCAGCCAGTTGCCGGGCTTGTTCGTCGGTGGATGGTTTGGAGACTGCCCATTTCAGGATGCTGCGCTCTAGCTTGAAAAGTCGAGTGGTGTAAAAGGCCGCGACGAATTCCTCCAGTGAAACCGCTATTCCGATGTCTGCCGTAAAGCAATCTGCATAGGCGTGCGACTCGTATGCACGCAGCAACGCTGACTCAGGTAATTCACAACGGCCTACGACAGCCATGCCTCACACTCCTTAAACCTGTTCACAGAAATCAAACCGCATGCGATCCACTTGCCAGCCTCTGGTCAGCTTCGCGTCAGAATCGCGCGCTATCCTCTGTGCTCTTGACCCCCCTCCGAGGTCAAGGGTGGTTTGAAGTGTGCGTTTAGAAGGCGGCTCCCGATCGAGCCGCCTTTTTTTGTCCGCAGTTTGTGAGTTTCGGTCAGTATCAGGCCCGCACCTCGGTCAATCCTACTCCGCAAACACCTTTTCAGCCGGCGTGATCACGATCGCCTCAGGTTTAATGCCAAGCTTCAGATTGCCGATAAGCTGATCTTCATCCAGAAGCTCTTTGCCCGCCTTCGCGTCGTACTTGATGGGCGAAAATGCATCGGCCAGCAGCTTTTCCTTGAGGCCGGCGGCGTCTTTAGCGATGAAAACGACCGATAGATTCTTGGCCGAAAGATGCTTCTGGATCGCCTGGTTAACATCGCCGACGGTTAGCTTTACCAGACTGGCACGCATATATTTCGTGAATTCGGGAATTGCGTACCAATGCGAATCCAGTGCATAGCCGATCTGCTGATTCTGCGTTGATGTCATGAGGAACACGTTTTTCATCAGGTAGTCACGCGTTTCTTCAAATTGCTCTTTTGTCAGCCCCTTGTTGATCATTCTTCCCAATTCGAAGAGCGCAATCCGCAGCGCCATCTGTGCGTTTTCAGGGGCGACTGGGCGAATCCAGACTTCAAATAGCTGTGCTTTCCGGCCGATGTTCGGATCTGGGAAAAACTGGAACATGGCACGGGGGAACGCCTCGACATAGGCATAGTCGCCGTAATTCATTCCTCGCAGCTCGCGTATGCGCAGGTAAAGTTGGCCGCTGGACTCGCGATGCTCCCCGAGCCACGTCTTTGCTAGCCACAGAGCGGCGAAGTCCGGGTGGGAACGCGTAACCTCGGTCGGCAGGCCGAAAGATATCGCCGTGGCCCGCGTGTCCTTCTCAATAATTTCCACTTCCAGTCCAACCGCTTTCCGGCCCTTGATCCCAGCAGCTGCCTGAAGCCTGGCACCTGCGGGGAGTTTGCCCAGCTCGCGCTTCAATGTGCTCACCATTTCGTCGGAAACAGCGCCGGCAATGCCGATGCGCAACGCGCCTTGCGTATAGGCTTTCTTCCAGAAATCCTTGACGTCATCCAGCGTGATGGCATCAATACCCTTGATTGTCCCCAACGCCGGATGCGCGTACGCCGTGTCCTTGAAGACAATTCCTTGCAGACGTTCCTTGGCGAATTCCTCTTCGTTGTTCGATCTCAAATCCACTAGCAGCGCATTTTTCTGCGCGTCCTTCAGGCGCCGAAAATCTTCGTCGCGAAAGCCAGGCGATAACAACATCGGCAACGCAAATTCCGTAAACAAATTCCAGCTGTCGCGGTGGATAGAGCCGGTAAACGTGGTCATCTCTTTATCAACCTGGCTGCTGAAACTGCCGGCCAGCGGGAAAAACGCCCGGTTGATTTCGTCGATCTTTCTTTCAGAGGACCCGGCACGCGTCACCATCGCGGCCGACAGCGCCGCCAACCCCTCCTTGCCCTTGGGATCGTTTGCCGAGCCGGCCAGGAACAAGAGTTTGAAGTTAATCTGCGGCAGTGCGGTCTTTTGAACGATGACATCCATCGGTGCCGCACTCATGGCAGCTGGCGCCAGCGACGCAAGTTTGGGGCTCTCGTTGATGCCGGCAGGCATCGCATCCTTTGATAACGTGGACACCACCATGCGTTCATCCGTCAGGTATTTGCGTGCCACTGCCAGCAGATCATCTGACGACAGGGAATCGACCACACGATAATAATTGTTGATGGTGGAAAAATTGCGTTCGTAGCGCACGAAGCGTGCGAGCGTGGCGGCGATATTCTCGGTGTTATCCAGGCTACGGATGAGTCCATATTTCCCGGCAGATTTGGCGTCGGCGAGCAATTTAGCCGTCACTGGCGTGGCGCGAATTTGCGCAACGGTCTTGAGAATCTGGTCGCGCACATAAATTGCATCCGCGAGTTTCTTGGTGCGTGCGCCAATGAGAATCAAGCCCGGGTCTGCAGAACCAGGGGCGAACTGGATCAACTGGTCGACTTTCTGTTCGTCCTGCACCAGTTTTTTGTAAAGATCAGAAGTCGGCCCGAACGACAGCGCCAAGAGAGTGGAAAGCGCTGCGTACTCTTTATTTTTTTCCGAAAACGCCGGGCCATGGAACGACACCGCCACCCACGGCAGCGTCGCGCTGGGCCACGGCACGTGCGCATAAAGCGGTCCCTGCGGGGGCGGTTCGACGGGAATCGATACGCTGAACGTGCCGCGCTTCCAGCTCCCCCAATATTTCTCAACCAGTTTGAAGGCTTCGCCGGCATTTACATCACCCGCGATAATGACCGCCGTTTTCTCGGGGCGGTACCAGCGATCAAAAAATACTTTCGAGTACTCGTATTGGTTCGGCATGTCCTCGATGTCTTTGAGGAAGCCCATCGTCGTGTGTTTGTACGTGTGCTTCTGGAATGCGGTGTCGCGGGTGACTTCAATGAGCTTCGAAATCGGATTGGCACTGTTCTTGTTGTACTCACCCAGCACAGCGCGTGCTTCGGTCTTGAATGGCTCTTCGCCATATGACAGATTCTGGAAGCGGTCCGCCTCGATCTTGAGCATGGTCTCCAGGTCTTCCTTGGCGAACGTGGTGTGATAGTTCGTAAAGTCGTCGGTGGTGTAGGCGTTTTGCCGTGCACCCAGCTTTTTCAGGATCGCCTGATATTTCTCCGGTGGATATGCCTTGGTGCCGCGAAACATCATGTGCTCAAAGAAATGGGCGAACCCAGATTTGCCGGGTTCCACTTCGTTGCGCGAGCCGGTCTGCACCGGAATTTGCAAGGAGACAAGATTCGGAAAACCTGTGGGGACGACGATGACTTTCAGCCCATTGGGCAGTGTCTTTTCGCTTGCGCGAAATGGCAGTAAGGCTGCCGGCGCGGTTGCAGCATTCGCGGCGTTTTTTGGTGGAGCGCTTTGTGCGAGGCTGGGTTGCGCGTTGAATGCAGCGGCGAGGCTGAACGCAACGGCAAATGTGGCGATGAAAGATGACGCGGGATTGGACACGAAGATTCCTTGGCAGATGGCTTGAATGTTGTTGCAGAGCGAATATGTTGTGCGCTGTGTGATGAGGCTGCTGCGTTGCCTGCGTGAGTTTATGGACCACGATTGTGGAAGGCAAACGCCAACACTGGCGCGGCTCTTGGAGGCAAAAAGTGGCCGGGAGGTTGGTGATTACTGGGTTTATTGCGATTTTTGCGCGGAAGAATGAAAAGGGTCAGGGTGGAATGGCACTTACTTGACGCCGGATAGCAAAACCATAGGTACCGGAGTCGAATTCTTTTCAGCCCGAAACAATTCGACTCCGATACC
>JAJAYN010000302.1 GCA_026786225.1 Burkholderiales bacterium
AATTCGCCGGACTGGTACATCGCGCGAAACGGGGGGCCGGTAATTGTGGGCGCCAACTTCTTGGCCCCAACCCGGCGTGACCGGTTTTGCCTGCAGGCAAAACCGTCGCGAGCGATCAGTGAGCGGGACAGCATGCGCGATTACTTTGCCGTGCCCAGTATTTGCTGGAGTTAGCCGGGCTGGTACATCTCGCGCATGATGTCCGCACCGCCGACAAACTCGCCATTGACATAGAGCTGCGGGATCGTCGGCCAGTTGGCGTATTCCTTGATGCCCTGGCGAATCTCTGCATCCTGCAATACGTCCACCGTGAACGGTTTGTCGACACCGCACGCTTTGAGCATCTGTGTGGCCGATGCCGAGAAGCCGCACATTGGGAACTGCGGCGAACCCTTCATGAACAACACGACCGGGTTGGCGGTTACGGTTTCGCGAATTTTGTCTTGTGCATCCATGGTAAAGCTCCGGTTATGAATCAATGTCTGGCGCCATTTTAGCGAATTTGACCACCAGCAACGCGAGGAATTCCCGCCAGGTCATTCACAGAGGTGAGGTTCACAAAGCCAGCTTTCAAGAGCAGATCGCGGCAGACGTCGCGTTGATCGTGCCCATGTTCGAAAAGCAGCCAGCCGCCAGCGTTGAGATGAACAGATGCGCCATCCACAATCTCGCGAATCGACGCCAGTCCATCCGCGCTTTTGTCGGTTAGGGCAGTTTGCGGCTCGAAGCGCAGATCGCCTTGCGAGAGATGGGTGTCATTGCCAGCAACGTAAGGCGGATTGGAGACGATCAAATCGAATTTGCGACCCACGAGATTCTGGTACCAATTGCTCTGTATGAACTCAACAGCACCATTCAAACGCTGAGCGTTATCCTCTGCAACCGATAGCGCGTCGCGGGAAAAATCTGACGCAACGACGACCATGTTTGGACGTTCAAGCGCCAGCGTTATCGCGATGGCGCCGCTGCCGGTACCGAGATCGAGAACGCCAGCATTAATGTGCATAGAATCAATATCGGCGGGCACGCCAGGCAATTGTCGCCCTGAAAGGCGCGCCAGTGCTTGTTCTACGATTATTTCCGTCTCCGGACGGGGAATCAGTGTCGCTGGCGAAACCATAAAATCGCGACCGTAGAATTCCCGCGAGCCGATCAGATACGCAAACGGCTCGCCATCGGCGCGCCTCGCGAGCAATTGGTTTGCGCGCTGCTCTTGTGCGCCGTCGAGGATGCGCTCGCCGTGCGCAATGACGCTGGCGCGAGATACGCCGAGTACATGCGCGAGCAGCCTTTGTGCCTCGCGCTTTTCAATGGTGTATCGCGACAGCAAGTCCTCGATGCTTGCACTCATTGACGTTTCCAGACAGCTGAACTGCGATCAGACGGTGCTGAGTGCAGCGAGCTGCTCCGCCTGGTGCTCGGCCACCAGCGCGCCTGTCAGCTCCGACAAGTCGCCATCCATGATGAAGTCGATCTTGTAGAGCGTCAGGTTGATGCGGTGATCCGTCACGCGGCCTTGCGGAAAATTGTAAGTGCGAATGCGCTCCGACCGGTCGCCCGAGCCGATCAGCGATTTGCGCTCCGCCGCTTCCTTGGCCTGCTGCTCACGCGTCTGCTTGTCCTTGATGCGTGCTGCCAGCACCCGCCAGGCCTGCTCCTTGTTTTTATGCTGGCTGCGTCCATCCTGACATTCAACGACGATGCCGGTTGGGATGTGCGTGAGTCGAACGGCGGAATCGGTTTTGTTGATGTGCTGGCCACCGGCCCCGGATGCGCGGAAGGTATCGACGCGCACTTCGGAGGGATTGATTGCAATGGCAGCAGCGTCGTCAGCCTCGGGCATGACGGCGACCGTGGCCGCAGAGGTGTGAATGCGTCCCTGTGTTTCGGTCTCAGGCACGCGCTGTACGCGATGGCCGCCAGATTCGAATTTCAGTCGCGAATACACGCCGGTACCGACGATACGTGCAATGACTTCCTTGTAACCGCCAACTTCGCCGGGCGACTCTGAAATGATCTCCACTTGCCAGCGATTACGCTCGGCAAAGCGCGTGTACATGCGAAACAAATCACCTGCAAACAGCGCCGATTCGTCGCCACCCGTGCCGCCACGAATTTCGAGAAACGTATTCTTCTCGTCGTTGGGGTCTTTCGGCAGTAGCAGTTTCTGCAGGTCGACTTCCAGCGCATCAAGTTTCGCCTTACCCGCCCGGATTTCATCTTCACCAAAAGCACGCATCTCCGGGTCGGTCGCCATTTCCTCGGCCGCGACGATGTCTTTCTCAATGCCCTGATAGTCGTTATAAAGCGTCACCACCGGGCCGATTTCCGCGCTCTCCCGCGTGATCTTGCGGTAGTTGTCCATGTTGTTGACGACAGCGGGGTCCTCCAACTGGCGATCAAGCTCTGCCAAGCGCTCAACCAGTGAGGCCAGCTTGTTTTTAATTGAATCTTTCATTTTTCTTGTTCTTGGTTTTCGGGCGAACCGGGGGCTGTTGGAAACAGCTTTTCCAGTGCATCGCTAAGCGCTTCGCGTTCGCTGCCATGCGTGCGGTTAAGTGCAGCCAACGGGTGGTGAAGAAATTTGTTGGTGAGTCCATACGCCAGTTGCTCAATGACCCTGGCGGGATCTTCGCCCTTTGCGAGCATTCGTTTGGCGCGGTCCAGCTCAGCCAGTCGATATTGATCGGCTTTGCCACGAAGTTGCTGAATAACCGGGACCGACGCTCGCGCTGCCAGCCACGCCATGAATTCGCCGGTACGGATGTCGATAATCCGATCAGCTTCAATAACGGCGGCTTCACGCTTTTCGCTGTTTTGCTGGATGATCTTGCCGAGTGTGTCGAGGGTGTACAGGAATACGTCGTCGAGTTCACCCACTTCATGTTCAATATCGCGTGGTACGGCCAAATCAACCATGAAGATCGGCTTGTGGCGGCGTTGCTTCAGCGCGCTTTCGATCATGCCCTTGCCGATGATGGGTAGCATTGATGCGGTAGAGGTAATAACGATATCAAATTCATGAAGGTGTTCGGGAAGCTGCTGCAACGTGATGGCCGTGGCATTAAACCGCTGGGCTAGTTCGCGACCACGCTCGATGGAGCGATTGGCAACGACAATCCGCTTGGGCGAGTGCGCTGCGAAGTGCGTTGCCGCCAGTTCTATCATCTCGCCAACGCCGATAAGCAACAGACTGGTGTCGTGCAGATCGCCAAACAATTGCTGCGCAAGCTTGAGTCCCGCCGCCGCCATGCTGACGGAAGTCGCACCGATTTCGGTCTGGGTGCGTACTTCCTTGGCCACCTTGAAGGTTTCCTGAAACATGCGGTCGAGCGGTCCGCCGAGCGTGCCCGCCTCCAACGCGACCTTTGCCGCAAGCTTGACCTGCCCAAGAATCTGCGGCTCTCCCAGTACCATCGAATCAAGACCGCTGGCAACGCGAAAAGCGTGGCGGGCGACTTGCGCATCATTGAGTTGGTAAAGATGCGGTGCGAGGTTAAAGCCTTCAGCCCCGGACTGCGAGGCCAGCCACGCCCTTACGCGATCGGTCACGGATTGTTCGCCGCCCCGGACATAAATCTCGGTTCGGTTGCAGGTGGACACCAGTGCAACCTCCTCCGCACCGGTCTGCAATTTAAGACCCTCAAGTGCCGGACGTTGTGTCTCCAATGGAAAGACAATCCGTTCGCGCACCTCTATGGGTGCGGTGCGGTGATTGAATCCGATGGTGAAAAGTGGCATTGTTGGGGGTGCGTGGCGACTCAAACGGCGCAAAAAGATTGCTTCAGAATTAGAAAGGCGACAGATTATAACAGTCGCTATCCAGCGCTCCTTTCTTGGAGGCGGCTATAGTGAGGCTGGTAACGAGGGAAAACGTGGTGGGAAACGCGGTTTCGTTTGCCGCTGATGCATTTGGTCCAATTTAGCGCACCAATCAAATTTGGAGAAGTTCATGTTTACGTTTAAAACAGCCGCAGCTTTTCTATTTGGATCGGGTGCCCTCATCATGGCCAATAGCGCAACAGCTGCAACGTCTCCTGGGGCGGAATGTCCGACGATCCTTAATCACCGGTTTTTATCGCTCAACGGAAAGCAGCAGGATCTCTGCCAATACCGGGGAAAGGTGTTGCTGGTTGTCAACACCGCCAGTTACTGTGGCTATACCGAACAGTACAAAGGGCTTCAAGCGCTATATGACAAGTATCAAAAGCGCGGACTGACTGTATTGGGCTTTCCCGCCAATGATTTCGGCAAACAGGAGCCCGGCTCGAACGCGGAGGTCGCTGATTTTTGCGAAAGGACGTTTAAAGTCAAATTCCCCATGATCGAAAAGACGTCAGTGGTTGAAGGGCAGGCAAATCCTTTCTACGAGGCTCTTTTCAAAAGTACGGGCGAGCGACCTAAATGGAATTTTCATAAATTCCTGGTTGCACGCGATGGTGTCACTGTCAAAAGTTTTTCCAGTCGTGTGACCCCTGATTCCGATTCGTTTATCGCCGAGGTAGAGGCGCTGCTGGTGGCGAAATAACGTTTTCTTTACAAAGCGTTAGCCTAAGGGCATGATGTAGTTTCTCCATGTTTAAGGCGTCTTCGTTCAGATCAAATTATGGTAGCCGCCGCCGCAAGTACTTTTAGCCCGTTAGGCCGCGCATTGGTGCAGCAAGGCAAGCTCGTCCAAGGCGATGCCAATGCCATACAGGCCGAAGCCAAAAAGGTTGGCGTCACGTTTATTGAACAACTCACGGCATCAAAGAAACTGACGCCGAAAGAAATCGCGCTATTCGCCGCCCAAACGTTTGGCGTCCCACTGTTGGACTTGTCCGCCGTCGACGCGGATCAATTGCCGACGACCCTGATTGATTCCAAACTGCTCGCTGCCAAGCGCGTATTGCCTTTGCAAAAGCGGGGAAATCGCTTGTTTGTTGCACTGTCGGATCCCACGAACGACCAGCTCCTGTCAGAGCTAAAGTTTGCAACGGGATCGACGCTGGAACCGGTCGTCGTAGAGGAGGATAAGCTGGCCCTCCTCATCAAACGCTTTGGTGAGAGTTCCGCCAAAGCGCTTGATCAGTTGATGGGTGACGACACTGCTCTCGAGAATATCGATCTTGGTTCGGGGGATGAAGCGCAGGCGGATGGAGAGGCTGGCGCGCCGGAAGAAATCGACGATGCGCCTGTGGTCAAATACGTGCAAAAAGTATTACTCGACGCCATCAACGGCGGCGCGTCCGACATACATTTCGAACCTTATGAAAAGTACTACCGGATTCGCTACCGAACCGACGGTATCCTCGCGGATGTGGCGCAACCACCGCTTGCGATCAAGGAAAAAATTGCTTCACGCATCAAGATTATCTCCAAGATGGATATCTCGGAAAAGCGCGTACCGCAGGACGGCCGGATGAAGTTGCGCCTCTCAGCGACGCGTGCAATCGATTTTCGCGTGTCGTCGCTGCCGACGCTTTTCGGTGAAAAGATTTGTATGCGTATTCTCGATCCTTCCAGCGCAACGCTGGGAATCGAAGCATTGGGCTATGAGCCGGAACAAAAGGCGGCATTGATGCACGCCATCAGCCGTCCCTATGGAATGGTCCTCGTGACCGGCCCAACGGGCTCTGGAAAAACCGTGTCGTTGTACACGTGTCTGAATATCCTGAATAAGCCTGGTATCAATATATCCACGGCGGAAGACCCTTGCGAGATCAACCTCGCCGGCATCAACCAGGTCAACGTGAACGATAAAGCCGGGCTTACCTTTGCCGCAGCGCTGAAGGCGTTCTTGCGGCAAGATCCCGACATCATCATGGTGGGCGAGATTCGCGACATGGATACCGGCGAGATTGCCATCAAGGCGGCGCAGACGGGGCACATGGTCTTGTCCACGCTGCACACTAACGACGCACCGTCGACGCTTACGCGCTTGATGAACATGGGCATCGCGCCCTTCAACATTGCAACGGTAGTAATACTGATTACTGCGCAGCGATTGGCCAGACGCCTTTGCTCTTGCAAACGGCCAATCGAAATTCCGCGGGAGGCATTGTTGCGTGCTGGTTACAAAGAGGCCGATCTGGATGGCTCCTGGCAGCCGTACGGGCATGTCGGATGTGACATATGCAAGAATACAGGCTATAAAGGGCGAGTCGGCATCTATGAGGTGATGCCGATTTCCGACGAAATGCAACGCATCATCATGAAAAATGGCACTGCCATCGATATCGCGGATCAGGCCAAAATAGAAGGTGTTTCGGATTTGCGGCAGTCTGGGTTGCGCAAAGTAAAAGCCGGTTTGACATCCTTGGAGGAAGTCGAATCTTGCACTAATGAGTGAGTAAGACCGCATTCCTGAGCCTGTATTGCGGGTACCAGTGTGATCAGGAATTATGCAAGTTTGATTAAGGAGTAGCGATGGCTACCACCGCAGCTGGCAAGAAAGATGGGAAAGAAGTAAAGCTTCTCAATTTTTCCTGGGAAGGGAAAGACAAGTCGGGAAAACTTGTAAAGGGCGAAATTCGCGCCTCAGGCGAAAATATAGTCACCGCTACGTTGCGCCGACAGGGGATCACAAACCCAAAGGTGAAGAAGCAGTCCAGGAGTGGTGGCAAGAAGGTTACTGAGCAGGATGTAGCACTCTTTGCACGACAGCTTGCCACTATGATGAAGGCGGGCGTGCCCTTGTTGCAGTCATTCGATATCGTCGCCAAGGGCCACAGCAATCCGGCTGTGACACGCCTCCTGCTGGACATCAAGACTGAAGTTGAAACGGGTAGCAGTTTGGCACAGGCATTTCGCAAATACCCCTTATATTTCGATAGTCTTTTTTGCAATCTCGTCGCTGCGGGCGAACAGGCAGGTATTCTCGACACGTTGCTTGACCGGCTTGCAACCTATAAGGAAAAAATTCTCGCCATCAAGGGCAAGATCAAGAAGGCGCTTGCCTATCCGATTTCCATTCTTGTCATCGCCTTCGTTGTGACAGCAGTCATCATGATTTTTGTGATTCCGCAGTTCGAAGCCATGTTCAAGAACTTCGGTGCCGATTTGCCCGCACCGACGTTGGTGGTTATGCATATGTCGAAATTTTTCGTATCTTATTGGTATCTCATATTCGGCGGCTTGGGTGGCGGCACATGGCTGTTTTTCAATACCTGGCAGCGTTCCGAGAAGATGCAGTTTTTTATGGACCGATTGGTATTGAAGATGCCGGTGTTTGGCGATTTGGTCAAGAAAGCAACGGTTGCGCGCTGGACCCGTACGCTTGCAACGATGTTTGCAGCGGGCGTGCCACTGGTTGAAGCGCTTGATTCTGTTGCTGGTGCTGCCGGCAACAAGGTTTATTACAACGCGACCAAAAAGATCCAGCAGGAAGTGAGCACCGGTTCCAGCTTGACCGTATCCATGCAGAATAGTGGCGTTTTCCCAAATATGGTTCTGCAGATGTGTGCCATCGGTGAGGAGTCCGGTTCATTGGACGGCATGCTGTCAAAGGTTGCGGATTTCTTTGAAGCAGAGGTTGACGATGCAGTTGATGCCCTGGCCAGTTTAATGGAGCCGATGATCATGGCGGTGTTGGGTGTCGTGATTGGCGGATTGGTCATTGCCATGTACTTGCCGATTTTCAAAATGGGCCAGGTGGTTTAGCCGAACGCAGACGCGCATCCGTCATTAGCTGAAAGAATAAATGGACTTGCTCGACACCTTCCGTGCGGTGCCGTGGTTTTTCGTGGGCACAGCAATCACCATCGGCTTAGTTGTCGGCAGTTTCTTGAACGTGGTGATCCATCGATTGCCAATCATGCTGGAGCGCGACTGGAAGGCGCAATGCCTCGAGTATCTAGGAGACAAGATAGTTCTCAAGCAGCCAGAAACAGAGGCAAGCGGCAATAAATATAACCTTGTTGTTCCCCGATCAGCGTGCCCAACCTGTGGCCAGCCCATCACGGCGTTGCAGAATATTCCAGTTGTAAGCTATCTTTTCCTTGGTGGGAAGTGCGCCAGCTGCAAAGCGCCGATCAGTATTCGCTATCCGCTTGTTGAGGTGATGACAGGCTTGCTGACTGGATTTCTGGCGTGGCGCTTCGGTGTAACCTGGGTAACCGCATTCGCGATTGTCTATTTGTGGGCCCTCATTGCACTGACGTTTATAGACGCAGATACCACACTGCTTCCTGATGACATCACCCTTCCACTTTTGTGGCTGGGTTTATTGGTAAATCTCGGTGGCGTATTCACTGATATTGGCTCCGCGACCTTAGGGGCTGCAGGAGGCTATCTTGTTTTGTGGTCAGTGTACTGGGGATTCAAGTTACTTACCGGCAAGGATGGCATGGGCTATGGCGACTTCAAATTGCTCGCGGCGATTGGCGCGTGGCTGGGCTGGCAATTGCTTCCACAGGTGATTTTGCTGTCAGCAGCGGTGGGTACAGTCGTCGGTAT
>JAJAYN010000303.1 GCA_026786225.1 Burkholderiales bacterium
ATCAAGTATCACTTGGCGGCTTCGCAGCACTTCTTCGGATGTGCCCACGCGCGACGAGAAAGTGCCCGCCGTGGGTACTGATTGAACTGTTGCTGAACGCACCAAGTTAGGAAGGCCGCTTTCTGCCAACGGCTGTTCGATGGTGTTGGCACGCACATTTTGCAAACACGCGACGCTCGCGCAAAGCGCGAAAGCACACAGGAGCAATCTGTTCGTTTGGCAAGTCAGAAAAATTCGCATCTAGAAACTGAATGAATCCGTTGGAGTAGCGGTAGGGTTCTTGTTGACGGTAGTGAAATATCAATTTTGCAGCGTAGCAACGCGAGTTTTACCATACCGCGTGTAAAGGAAACAGGAACTACATCACACGCTATTGCCGAAAATGGACATACCGGATCCCGCATTTGCAAAGTTGCCAACACTACGCTAACGCTAACTGCCAGTAACCGACGTCACGCCAGCGATCAAACTTGGATCCTACTTCCTTGAAGTGTGCAACCTTCTCAAAGCCGAATTTTTCGTGCAGAGCAACGCTTGCTGGGTTGGGCAATGCGACGCCACCGATTGCCGCATGGATACCGATTTCACTCAATCGTGCGATCAGCGCCGTATACAGTAACGAGCCAAGTCCTTGCGCGATGACCGAGGTATCGAGATATACGCTGGTCTCGACGGAAAAACGATAGGCGCAGCGGCCTTTCCACTTGCTCGTATACGCATAGCCTAAAACTTGTCCTCTAGTCTCGATCACCAACCACGGCAGCCCTGTTGCCGCGACCTCGGCAATGCGCTCGATCATGTCTGCAGTATTGGCCGGTTCGGTTTCAAATGAGATCGTTGTTGTGGCGATGTAGTGGTTGTAGATGCGGGCGAGGGCAAAGGCATCAGCACTGCTGACGGGACGAATCACGATCGTGTCTCATGGTGAATGGTTGGATTACGTTTGCACGGACACATCATTATAGTTGCCCATTCTTGAAGTTGGTGCACCGCAACATCTGGCGCACATTGTCGGTCCGCATAGCCTTTGTTATCAGGCGCGATGACCGCCGCTGCCATTACCGCTGGCATCGCCGGGGTTAAAATGGGTTTATGTCTGCAATCGCTCCCACGGCTGATTCACTTAAGTCCGACGTCACCATTATTTCCCTTGTCGGCTTTGCCCACGGCACGTCGCATTTCTTCCACTTGATGTTGCCACCGCTGTTCCCCTGGTTCATGACGGAATTTGGCCTTGGTTACGCGCAAGTGGGATTGCTGATGACAATGTTTTTTGTCATTTCAAGTATTGGTCAGGCTTTGGCCGGCATCTGGGTGGATCGTTTTGGCGCGCATCGGGTGTTGTGCATCGGCGTAGGATTGCTGACGCTGTCTGGCGTGCTCGTGTCACTTGCGCCGAATTTTATCGGCTTGATGGCGGCTGCCGCAGTAGCGGGCATGGGCAACAGCGTATTTCACCCAGCCGATTTTGCCTTGATTAACCGCCGCGTATCTGCCGAGCGTTTAGGGCATGCATTTTCGATGCATGGGCTCTCCGGAAACATCGGCTGGGCAGTGAGTACGATTGTAATGTTGGCGTTGGCAACGGCATTTGGCTGGCGCGCAGCGGGGTTGGGTGCTGCGCTGTTCGGTGCTGCGGCGCTCACGCTACTAATCTGGAAGCGCGACCTGTTGCAGTACGAATTGAAATCAGGTGAAACGGCGGCCAGCGCCGGAAGTGCCCACGCAGGCACGTGGTATTTCCTGCGGACATCGCTGGTCTGGTTTGCATTCGCGTTCTTTTTCTTTTCCACGTTTGGGTTCGGCGCGCTACAGAATTTCGCACCTTCGCTGCTGCGCGATCTTTATGGCCTCTCGCTAACCGCGGCGACCTCGGCGCTCACGATTTATCTCATCGGCAGCTCTATGGGTCTGGTGTGGGGTGGTTTTCTAGCCAAGCCCGGCAACCAGCACGAGCGCTACGTCGCTGCTGCACTCGCCAGCGGTGCGGCGCTAGCGCTGCTGCTGTCGTTCGGTGCCTTGCCCGGCTGGCTGGTGCTGCCGGTTATGGCTGCGATGGGATTTGGTATCGGTATCGCTGGGCCATCGCGCGATTTACTGGTGCGCACCGCCACCAAGGCGCGGCTGGGCGAAGCAGCGTTTGGACGCGTCTATGGCATGGTTTATTCCGGTCTTGATGTCGGGTTGGCGCTGTCGCCGATTGCTTTTGGGTTGCTGCTCGACAATCACCTGCCAAAGCTGGTGTTTGTCGGCATTGCGATTACGCTGGTGATGGCGATCGTGGCGGCGGCAGCGTTGGGGCGCGTGGTGGCGAGGTATTCGGCAATGGAAAAAGACAAACACTAGCATTGGCGGGCATTTTCAGTGCTTTTCTGCCTGGAGGCCGCGCCAGTGCTTGATCTGTGTATTTAAATGCTCTCCCCGCGCGCGCGCCTTGCCGCCATTCCTCCTTCACGTGCCCAGCAGCGGTCCAGCCAGCGCCGTACACCGGGGAAATTCTCCAGCGGCATGCCAAGCGCCCGGTACATCACGGAAGCCGTATTGAGGTCAACAACAGTGAAGTTGCCACCCAAAATATAAGCGCGACCGATCAGCGTTTTCTCGAGCACGCCTAACGGCCTCTGCAATTCTTCCCATGATAATGTCGCGACTACGGCGTCGCGCTCTGCGTCCGGCTTGCCGATGGTATTAAGGTACCAATTGAAACTGTGAAGCTCTACTTCGGTGAGAGCCCACATGGCCCACTGCATGCCTTGCGCCTTTTCCTCAATCGAGTTGAGGCTGATGGCCGAGGGAAATTTCATGTCCAGGTAGAGATTGATGGCGAGCGATTCATAGACCGCGAAGCCATCGACGACGCAGATGGGAATCTTCGCATTGGGATTCCATTCGGTATAGGGCGGCTGTTTCAGCGCCGGGTCGGACGTGACGATGGGGTCACTCTCAAAGGAAAGTTTCAGTTCGGTCAGCATCCAGATGTTACGCATCGCGCGCGAAGCGGGCGTGCCGATGAGTTTAATCATTGGTGTGGACATGGCAATTGATGAATTGTTGGTGAAGTGAAATCAGAAAATTAAGCTGGATCGTCGGCGCTATTTTCCAGCTTGTCGCTGAGCATGGCAATCAGCTGTTGCACGTTCAATATCGTTACGCCAAATTTCGCTGCGCGCGATTTCAGTCCGAACACGGCATTGTCCCGCGACGCCAGTACGTCAGCTTTTGCATGAAACGCGAGTGCCAGAAATGGCTCATCGTCGCGATCCCGGCAACGCGGGAAGCCGCCCGGCAACATCAATTGCCTGGTCGAAAATCCCGAGGGCATGGGAGCGATGACGGTTTCTGCCTTGTAGCGCGCAATTATTGCGTGTTGCCGGTTACTGTCGAGTTTCAACTGTGGATATGCCAGTACACGTTCAAGTTCAACGACAGCCGGCGGATGCGTGAGCACCTGAACGCGCGCATCGCGCACGCCAGAGCGCAGGGGATTCATGAAGGCGTCATCGAAGACCAGCCAGTCGATAACGACGTTGGTATCGAGCACCAGCCTAATTGGTGTCACTTCGCTCATATGGCTTGCCCGGCAGCAAATCCAGACGACCATGCCCACTGAAAATTGAAGCCGCCCAGATGACCCGTAACGTCAACCACTTCACCGATGAAGTACATACCCGGTACGTCATTGGCCTGCATGGTCTTTGATGACAAAGCGTGGGTATCGACGCCGCCCAGCGTCACTTCCGCTTTGTTGTAACCCAACGTGCCCGACGGCTTTACCTGCCAGTCCTGCAGATCGGCCAGCGCACCGGCGAACGCTTTGTCGCTGAGCTGAATCGCAGGTAGCGTGAGTCGATGTGCCTCGCACCACTGCTGCGCGAAACGCCTGGGCAATCGCTCGCTGAGGAGGTTATTGAACTGTAATCTTGAGCTTCGCTGCTCTGTGAGCCAGTCGACGACCGCCGGGTCGGGGAGTACGTTGATGTGGATTGGCTCTTTGGCTGAGCCGTTTTGCCAATAGCTGGAAACCTGCAGGATGGCAGGGCCGGAGAGACCGCGGTGTGTCAGCAGCAACGCCTCGCGAAACGAACCGTTGTGACATGAAACTTCCGCGTCCAGCGACAGGCCCGAGAGATCGCCATATTGCGCCAGCGCTTCCGGATCAAAGCTGAGCGGCACCAGCGCAGCGCGCGGCGGGACGATTTTCAAACCGAATTGCTCGGCAATCTTGTAACCAAAAGGGGTTGCGCCAATTTTCGGTACGGCCAGTCCGCCGGTGGCAATGACCAGCGCAGCCGCGCTGAAATCACCATGCGCGGTCTTGACGGAAAAGCCGTCCTTTTCCCGCGAGACCGAATTCACTACGCAACTCATGTGGGTTTCGACCTTGGCGCGGTCGCACTCGGTTTTCAGCATGTTGATGATGAGAACGGCGCTGTCGTCGCAGAACAGTTGGCCGAGCGTTTTTTCGTGCCACTTGATGCCGTGCTGATCGATCAGCTTGATGAAATCCTGCGGCGTGTAGCGGGCGAGGGCAGAACGGCAGAAATGCGGATTATTGGAAAGGAAGGTTTCGGGCCGGGTGTGGATATTGGTGAAATTGCAGCGACCACCGCCGGAGATGCGGATCTTTTCGCCGAGCTTGTGATAGTGATCGATCAACAGCACGCTTTTGCCGCGCTTGCCCGCTTCGGCCGCGCACATCATGCCGGCGGCGCCCGCGCCGATGACAGCGACGTCAAACTTCGTCTTCAACGAGCGACTTCTTTGTGTCGATAACAGTCGACCAGATGATCGTTCACCATACCGGTGGCCTGCATAAAGGCATAACAAATCGTTGAGCCGATAAAATTGAATCTACGCTTCTTCAGGTCCGCACTCATCGCGTCGGACTCGACCGTTTTTGCTGGGACGCCGGTCATGGATGACCAGTTATTATGTTTTGATTTTCCGTCAACGAAAGTCCAGATGTATGCGTCGAAGCTGCCGAATTCCTTTTGCACTACGAGGAAAGCTTTGGCATTGATCACAGTGCTTTGGACTTTTAAACGATTGCGCACGATGCCAGGATCGAGAAGCAGAGCGGCACATTTCTCATCTGAAAAACGCGCGACGTTGACGGGATCAAAACCGGCAAAAGCGGCACGATAGTTTTCACGTTTGTTGAGAATGGTTGACCATGACAGGCCAGCCTGCGCGCCTTCGAGTATCAAAAACTCGAACAACAACCGGTCGTCGTGAACCGGCACACCCCATTCTTGATCGTGGTAATCGGTATAGAGCTTGCCTAGCGAGGAGTTCTCACACCACGGACAGCGAATAACGGACTTGGGCAACGCCAATCAGCCCTTGATATAGCTTTCCAGCTGCGAGATGGTGTACTCGTGATCTTTGATGATGTCGTTCATGAGGTCACGAATCGACAGCATTCCGACGACGGTATCGCCATCAACGACCGGCAAATGGCGAATGTTCTTTTCAGACATGATGGTCATGCATTCACGAGTCCTGGTCTTGGGACTGATCACGAGCACGTTGGCGGTCATGATGTCCCGCACGTACGTCTCTTTGGAGTTCTTGCCAAGCAGGGCAACTTTGCGCGTGTAATCGCGCTCTGAAAGGATGCCAGCCAACTTGCCATCCTTCATGACGATCAATGCGCCCACGCCTTTTTCGGCTAGGACCTTAATCGCGTCGAACACCGTGTCATCCGGTGAAACGCTCCATAGTGTTGCGTTGCTTCCAGCACGATTGTTGAACAATTCCGAGACGGGTTTCATGACACACCTCCCTTATCTGTGATCGTTGGGATTGCGTTTTGTATCGACGACCCCGTTTTGGCAGAAGTCGAGCGGCTACATGTTCGGGTAATTTGGCCCACCGCCGCCTTCGGGCACCACCCATTTGATGTTCTGGGTAGGGTCCTTTATATCGCAAGCTTTACAGTGTACGCAATTCTGCGCGTTGATCTGCAATTTCTTGGCGCCATTCGGGGCGTCGATGTATTCGTAAACACCGGCCGGGCAATAGCGCGATTCCGGGCCATCGTATAACGCCAGATTGATATTGACGGGAGTGTCAGCATTGCGCAGCGTCAAATGCGCAGGCTGGTCTTCTTCGTGGTTGGTATTGGAGATAAACACCGACGAAAGCCGATCAAACGTCAGTACGCCATCGGGCTTGGGATAACTGATCGGCGTGACTTCCGATTTACGTTTCAATGTCTCATGATCGGCATGCTGGTGATGCAGCGTCCACGGCGCCTTGCCACCGAATATCACCTGATCGATACCGACCATCAAGGTGCCGGTGTAAAGGCCCTTGCTCATCCATGGCTTGAAGTTGCGCGCCTTGTGCAATTCCTCATGCAGCCAGCTTGCCTCGAAGCTGAGCGGATAGTCGGCCAGTTCATCGCTCATGCGGCCAACGGCCAGCGCCTTTATCGCCGCACCCGCTGCAAGCATCCCGCTCTTGATGGCGGCATGGCTGCCTTTGATGCGCGGGGCGTTGAGAAATCCGGCGTCATCGCCGATCAGCACGCCGCCCGGAAACGCCAGCTTCGGCAGCGATTGCAGACCCCCGGCATTGATCGCGCGCGCGCCATAGGCCAGCCGCTTGCCGCCATCGAAAAAGCCGCGGATAGCGGAGTGTGTTTTGTAACGCTGAAATTCTTCGAAGGGTGACAGATAAGGATTGCTGTAGCCGAGTCCGACAACAAATCCGACTGCGACCAGATTGTCTTCGAGATGGTAGAGGTATGAGCCCCCATAAGTATCGGTATCCAGCGGCCAGCCAGCGGTGTGTACGACGAGCCCAGGCACATGCGTTTCAGGTTTGACTTCCCAAAGCTCTTTCAGCCCGAGCCCGTAAACCTGCGGGTCGCGCCCCTCGCGCAGTTTGAATCTGGTTTGCAGCTCTTTCCCGAGATTGCCACGGCAACCTTCAGCAAAAAACGTGTACTTTGCGTGAAGTTCCATGCCGCGTGCGTAGCGGCCCGTGTGCTCACCGCTTTTTCCGATGCCCATATCGCCGGTGGCGACCCCTTTGACGGAGCCATCGTCATTGAACAGCACCTCGGCAGCTGCAAAGCCGGGGTAAATCTCCACGCCCAGCGCTTCAGCTTGGGTGCCCAGCCAACGGCACACATTGGCCAGGCTGATGACGTAGTTGCCGTGATTCTTGAAGCAGTTGGGCAACATCCAGTTTGGCACCTGCCTGGCCGATGATTCCGACAAGAACATGAATCGGTCTTCGGTCACTGCCTGATTCAGCGGCGCGCCTTGCGCTTTCCAATCCGGCATCAGTTCCGTGAGGGCACCGGGGTCCATGACGGCACCGGAGAGAATATGCGCGCCGACTTCCGAGCCTTTTTCGACAACGCAAACAGTCACGTCGGCATTCTGTTGTTTCAGCCGGATCGCAGCGGCCAGCCCGGCGGGTCCAGCGCCCACGACTACTACGTCATACTCCATCGATTCGCGGTCGGTCATGGTGGCGCACATCTATTTTGTTGATATAGCCATTATTATAGAGGCGAAGCCCACTCCCTTTTTGGTAAAAACATGACCGCAGAACAAACATCCAGCGTACTTCTATCTCGCATGCAGTTCCCGATTCGCTGGGGCGATATGGATGCGATGGCGCATGTCAATAACACCTTGTACCTGCGCTATTTCGAGGAGAGCCGCGTGTCCTGGGCCGAAATGATCGGCTTGCCATTGCGGAACGACCGTGTCGGGATGATCCTCGCTAAGGCAAGCGTGACGTTCAAGAAACCGGTCACCTATCCCGCCAACGTAACGGCCGATCTGCTCGCAGGAAATATTGGCCGCAGCAGCTTCATCTTGCTCAATACGCTGACCGTCGACGGCGATGCCGAGCCGTCGGCGACCGGGGAGTGTGTCACGGTCTGGTATGACTACGTGAACCTTAAATCAGTCCCGTTGCCGGATGCGCTTCGCGCCATCCTCGAAGGCAGGAAGGAGTAGCAATGGACAAACTATGGCTTGGCTTGATCGCGGTTGGCGGCGGATCGGTGATCGGCGGATGGTCGCGCTGGGGACTCTCCCTTTGGCTGAACCCGCGGCATCCGCATTTCTTCGTGGGCACCTTTGCAGCCAATGCGATCGGTGGATTTTTGGTCGGCATTGCGGTCGCGCATTTCACGCGACATCCCGATCTGGCACCGGAGTGGCGGTACTTCATCATCACCGGGATTCTTGGTGGATTGACGACCTTCTCTTCTTATTCAGCCGAAGTGGTAAGTCTGTTTGAGAGGGGCGAATTTGCGTGGGGGTTGGTCGTGGCGGCGTCGCATCTGGCGGCGTCGTTGTTGCTGACAGCGGCCGGGTTTTGGGTATATCGGTGGTTGGCGGCGTATTCGTAATTCGCCACAGCAATCATTGAGCTATTCGTGTTCGTGATCGTGTGCCTGCAGCCCCGCATTCAACAAAGTCCGTGCCTCAAAAATCACTTCTGAGGCCGTGAGCCCGTGCGGAGCCATGCCGTGCGCGAGGCACTCGTCGGCTGCCGCACCGTGCAGGTACACACCGAGCTTGGCGGCGTTCAGCGCATCCATGCCTTGCGCGAGGAACGCGGCG